>NZ_KV810260.1:0-34980 GCF_001812735.1 Neisseria sp. HMSC069H12 | reverse complement strand
ACCGTTAAACCACATGCCTGCCATAGGCGGTACGGTAATCAGCAGGGTAGAGAGCATCAGACCCAAGCCCAGCTGCTGGGTAACGGTTTCCATAATGCCGGTAGTGCCGCCTTCGCCGATGATGGTTGCCACAAATTTGCCGGCTGCCGCGCCGCCGAATAAGTGGCCCACCAAGTCCATGGAAATCTCCGCCATGACGCCGAGCAAGACGCTGGAGAAGATGGTAGCCAATCCGAAGTATAGCCATTTTTGGAACAGCGGAGCGGTTTTGAACAGGAGGCACAAAATAAAGATAGGCGCGAAACCGACTATTTACAAAAGGCCGTCTGAATTTCAGACGGCCTGAAACCTTTGCAAAGGTCTCAAGCAACTTATTTCAAGATTGCCCGTTTTCATCTGATACTACAAATATTCCTTTAAAGCCTATTACATTTTTCCCACCATATTTCCTTGTTTGGAAACCAAAAGCTGGTCGATTTTCAAATTTTCAGTATCGATAATTTCAAACTTATAACCGGCATAAACCAGAAAATCTGTACGTTTCGGGATTTTGCGCAAGGAATACATCATAAAGCCGGCGATGGTTTCGTAGTTTTCCGAATTGGGAAACTCTTCAATATCCAGCGCGCGCATAACATCGGTAAGCGGCGTGGCCCCGTCCACCAACCATGTGTCTTCGGTACGGCGGATGATTTGCGGCTCTTCTTCGGTATTGACTAGCTCGCCCATGACGATGCTCATCACGTCTTTCAGCGTTACCACGCCGACCACCAGCGCGTATTCGTTCACCACTACGGCAAAGTCTTCACCGGAAGTTTTGAAGGTCTCCAATACATCATAAAGCGACAACGTATCAGGGATAAACAAGGCTTTGCGCAACACGCGCTTGTCGGTCAGGCGAACGTCTTTTTCTTTTAAAAACAAGGTTAGCAGCGTATGCGATTCGATATAGCCGATGACACGTTCCAAGTCGCCGTCGCATACGAGAAATTTATTGTGCGGTTTGTCGGACATCATTTCCAACACGGTATCGCTGTCGTCATGTTTATCAAAATAGACGATATATTCGCGCGTGCTCATGGTGGAAGTAACCGTACGCTCCTGCATATCGAAAATATTTTCAATCAGATAGTGTTCTTGTTCTTTCAATACACCAGCCTGCGCACCGGCATCAACGACGGCATAAATATCTTCCGAGGTCAGCTGCTCCTGACGGACGGTTGAGATTTTGAAGAGTTTGAATATTGCGTTTGCCAACCCGTCAAAAACCCAGACAAGGGGCTTTAAGATAAAAATCAAAAACATCATCGGACGGACAATGCGTACCGCCACCGCTTCGGGATGGGTCATCGCCATGCGCTTGGGCATCAGGTCGGCAATTAAAATAAAGCTGCCTGTAACCAGCGAGAAAGTCAGCAAAGAGGCAACTGTGCTGCCCCAACTGCCTGCATTCTCCAACAGCTTGCCAAAATACGGACGTATTGCCGCCTCACCGACGATACCGGCAAGAATAGCGACGGCGTTCAATCCGATTTGGACAACGGTAATAAAACTGCCCGGCTGCTGCTGCATATTGATTACGTCAAGCGCACGCGTATCGCCGCCGTCTTTTGCCATGACCTGCAATTTGATTTTGCGTGCCGAAGCAAGCGCGAGTTCGGAACAGGACACAAACGCACTAATAACAATCAGCAGGCACAATAATAGTAAGGCTTCAAAAATATTCATGAAAATTTGTGTGTATGGTATAGGTTAAAAATATTCAAACAGCAAAGGCCGTCTGAAAAACTCAATTTGATCTTAGATTTGTATTATGTTCATTTACTGTTTTAATCATCCAGCGCATCTTCATCCAAGGATTTCAGCCATTTCAGCTTTTCGCCAATTTTGATTTCCAATCCACGCGGGACGGGTTGGTAGAAATCGGGTTCGTCCAAGCCGTCGGGCATATAGCTTTCGCCAGCGGCGTAGGCGTTAGGCTCGTCATGGGCATAGCGATATTCGCGTCCGTAACCCAACTCTTTCATCAACTTGGTCGGCGCATTGCGTAGGTGGACAGGCACTTCGTCGCTGGCATTTTCTTTGACGAAACGGCGCATTTGGTTGTATGCCTTATAGCCTGCATTAGATTTCGCGGCGGCAGCAAGGTACAACACGGCTTGAGCCAAAGCGAGTTCCCCTTCTGGCGAGCCTAAGCGCTCATAAGTAGCGGCGGCATCATTGGCAATCGTTAAGGCACGCGGATCGGCCAAGCCGATGTCTTCCCATGCCATACGGACAATGCGGCGGGCGAGATAACGCGGATCGGTACCACCGTCGAGCATACGGCAGAACCAATACAGCGCGGCATTCGGATGCGAACCGCGCACGGATTTGTGCAGGGCGGAGATTTGGTTGTAGAAACTCTCGCCGCCTTTGTCGAAACGGCGGATTTGCGCGCCCAAGCTGTCGGCGAGAAATTCGGCAGTTAAGGTTTTCAGACGACGTGTGTCTGCGGCGCGTAAAAGTTGTTCCAACAGATTCAACAATCTGCGCGCATCGCCGTCGGCGGTATTGACGAGCAGCTCCTGCGCATCGGTTTCAATCGTGAAATCTCGGTATTCGGGCAAAGCCAATACTTTGGCAATCAGTTTCTTGAGGTCGTCTGAAGATAAGGATTGCAAAACATACACCTGCGCGCGGCTCAACAGCGCAGGATTGACTTCGAACGACGGATTTTCCGTAGTCGCGCCGATAAAGGTCAGCAAACCGCTTTCGACATGGGGCAAAAACGCGTCCTGCTGCGCCTTGTTGAAGCGGTGGACTTCATCGACAAACAAAATCGTCGTGCGTCCCTGTTGCAAAGCGATTTCGGCTTTATCGATTGCCTCGCGTATGTCTTTCACGCCGGAGAATACGGCGGAAACAGGCAAAAACTGGGCATTGAAACTCTGCGCCAAAATCCGCGCCAACGTGGTTTTGCCTACACCCGGTGGCCCCCACAGCAACATAGAATGCGGCTTTCCACCCTCAACCGCCACACGCAAAGGTTTGCCTTCGCCGATTAAGTGCTGCTGCCCAATGACATCGTCCAGGGAATGCGGGCGCAGGCGTTCGGCTAAAGGGGCTTCGGGTTGGCGGGCAAAAAGGTCGGACATAGTAGCTTCCGTGCTGGCTGATTGAAAAGAAAATTCGCTAGCATTATACGGCAGTTTCGCAAACACACATATCAGGCCGCATTACGGTATAATACATGCTATTTTGAGAACTCTTCGGGCGTTTCAGACGGCCTTGCTTACAGGAAACATCATGACTTCAAAAACTCTTTTGGCAGCTGTTACATCAGCTTTCTTATTGGGTGCATGCGCTAGCGGCGGCGAATCTTTCGGCGGTTTGGGCAGCGGCACAGGTATCGGCAGCAGCGTAGTGAAAATGGCGGTAGACAGCCAATGCCGTACCGAATTAAACAAACGTAACGAATGGCGCGTCATTGCTTTGGCCATGAGCGCGGAAAAACAAGCCGAATGGGAAAATAAAATCTGCGGCTGCGCCAGCGAGGAAGCGCCAAATCAATTGACTGCAACCGAAATGATGCAGGTATTGAGTCCGGCAACCCGCGAGCAAGCTATTGCTTCCGTTACCGCAAAAACGGTTACCGCCTGCTTCAAACGACTCTACAAATAATCGTTCAGACGGCCTTTTTTAATATCTAGGCCGTCTGAATTCGTTTTGACTTTCTATTTGAATTTTAAATATATAGAGAAGAAACCATGAAATACATCAGCACCCGCGGTGCAACCGCACGTAAGCAATTCAGCGAAGTTTTATTGATGGGTTTGGCTCCTGACGGCGGTTTGATGCTGCCTGAGCAATACCCTCAAATCGACCGTGCTACCTTAGACCAATGGCGCACACTCAGCTATCCTGAGCTGGCGTTTGAAGTCATGAGCCTGTTTGCCACCGACATCCCTGCTGATGATTTACGCGACATCATCAACCGCACCTACACCGAAGAAGTATTCGGTACCAAAGCCATTACTCCGGTGCGCACTCTTTCAGACGGCATCAAAATCCAAGCCCTGTCCAATGGCCCGACTTTGGCATTCAAAGACATGGCCATGCAATTCTTGGGCAATGCGTTTGAATATGTATTGAACAAAGAAGGCAAAGAACTCAATATCTTGGGTGCCACCAGCGGCGACACCGGATCTGCCGCCGAATATGCCCTGCGCAGTAAAAAAGGCGTCAATGTCTTCATGCTGTCACCGGAAGGCAAAATGAGCGCATTCCAACGTGCGCAAATGTTCAGTCTGCAAGATGCCAACATCCACAACATCGCTGTTGAAGGCATGTTTGACGACTGCCAAGACATCGTCAAAGCCGTACAAAATGATGCCGAGTTCAAAGCCAAATACCACATCGGCACAGTCAACTCGATCAACTGGGGCCGTATCGTCGCCCAAGTCGTGTATTACTTTGCCGGTTATTTCAATGCCACTTCGAGCAATGATGAAAAAGTCAGCTTCTGCGTACCAAGCGGCAACTTCGGCAATGTCTGCGCCGGCCATATCGCACGCCAAATGGGTCTGCCTATCCACCGCTTGATTGTTGCCACCAATGAAAACGACGTATTGGACGAATTTTTCAAAACCGGCGCATACCGCCCGCGCAACAGCGAACACACTCACGTTACTTCCAGCCCGTCTATGGACATTTCCAAAGCCTCCAACTTCGAGCGTTTTGTGTTTGACCTGATGGACCGCGATGCAGACGAAATCAAAACCTTATGGGCTGAAGTAAGCTCCGGCAAAGGTTTCAATTTGGAATTTGTCTTAAACAAAGTCCATCAACAATATGGCTTTGTTTCCGGCAAATCGACCCATGCCAACCGCCTTGCCACCATCAAACAGGTTTACGAACAAGACCATGAATTGATTGATCCGCATACAGCCGATGGCATCAAAGTAGCGCGTGAAGTACGCGAAGCCGGCGAAACCATCGTCTGCCTCGAAACCGCATTGGCTGCCAAATTTGAAGCCACCATCCATGAGGCTGTCGGCGAAGTTGCTATCCCCCGCCCGGCTGCATTGGAAGGCTTGGAAAACCTGCCGCAACGTGTCCGTGTTGTCCCTAATAACGCAACGACAGTAAAAGACATCATTAAGGAAGCTTTGGCTTAACCGGCTGTCTTTGACGACTGAAGAGGCCGTCTGAAACTTTTTCAGACGGCCGCAACTGGTGTTTGAGAAGTGGGCAGCGTTATTAACGACCCCACCGCATCACAGTCGTTCTCATTATAAAATCAAGGCGTTAAAACAATACCAACTCCTTTCGACTTTCAATTGCAAACATTGTAATGACAGATATTTTCGTTTAGAATTGCATGTTTGCTCTAAATCTGGATTGATATGCAGACAACACAAGCCACATCCAACTGGGAGCTGTACAAACGTTTGCTTGGATATTTAAAAAGCTATTGGAAGATGTTTATCGTCTCCGTAGTAGCCATGCTGATTGTCGCCGGTACGATGCCGGCTTTCGGTTACTTGCTCAAACCTTTGATTAATGAAGGTTTTGTCGATAAAAACATGAAAAGCATGTCATGGTTGCCGCTGGCAATTGTGGCGCTGTTTTTCGTTCGCGGCCTGTTCAACTTCATTAACGAATATTGTACGACTTATCTGTCCAGCCACTTGGTGCAGCGTTTGCGCGGTGAAATGTTCAATAAAATGATGCACCTGCCGACTTCGTATTTCAGCAGCAATACCGGCGGCCGTCTGATGTCGCGCATTTTAAACGACGTCAACCAAATTACTGATGCAGGATTTAACGTCATTACCGTGATCGCCAAAGACGGCGTGAGCGTGGTCGGTCTGTTGGGCTTGTTGACTTATCTAAACTGGCGTTTGACCCTGATTACTTTTATTATTTTGCCGGTCGTTGCCGTATGTATCCAAACGGTCAGCAAACGCTTGCGCAAATTGTCTGCCAACAATCAAATTTACATCGGTCAGCTGATGCAGGTTTTGGGAGAAAGCATCAATGGTGAACGTGTTGTGAAAATCTATGGCGGTCAAGATTATGAAAATCGCCGCTTCAACCGTATTGCCGACGATGTGCGCCGCAACCTGCTCAAACAGGTTTCCGCCAGCTCTGCCGGTACCGGCATTACGCAATTAATGGCTTCGTTTGCACTGGCTGCGATTATTTACGCAGCGGCACGCCAAGCAGGGCTTTCAGGATTTAGTGCAGGCGATTTTATGTCGTTTTTATCCAGCATGATCATGATGTTTGACCCCATCAAACGTATGACCGGCGTGATGCAATCCCTGCAACGCGGTTTGGCGGCGGCAGAAAGTGTCTTTACCTTTTTGGATCAACCCGAAGAGAGCAACGAAGGCAAACAAATCCTCAGCCCAAACCCTGGAGATATTGAATTTTGCGATGTTGTACACCGCTATCCTGAAGCCGAACGCAACAGCTTGAACCACATCAACCTGCTTGTACCGCAAGGCAAAGTGACTGCATTGGTCGGCGCATCAGGCTGCGGTAAAACCACTCTGGCCAATATGTTGCCGCGCTTCCTCAATCCGGATGAAGGCAAGGTTTTGATTGGCGGCGTCAACATCAAGGAATATACACTCGAAAGCCTGCGCAGCCGCATGGCATTTGTCGGCCAAAACGTTATCCTGTTTAATGGTACGATTGCTGAAAACATTGCCTATGCTCAAGCTGACAAATTCAGTGAAGAAGAAATTATCAATGCTGCAAAAGCCGCGAATGCTTGGGAATTTATCCAAAAAATGCCGCAAGGTTTGCACACTGAAGTTGGCGAAAACGGTTTAAAACTGTCCGGCGGCCAACGTCAACGCCTCGCCATTGCGCGTGCGCTTTTGAAAAATGCGCCGATTTTGATTTTGGACGAAGCCACCAGCGCATTAGATAATGAATCCGAACGTTTGGTACAAACCGCATTGGAAAACCTGATGCAAAACCGTACCACATTGGTGATTGCCCACCGACTTTCAACCATCGAAAAAGCCGACAATATCGTTGTGATGCACGAAGGCAATGTAGTCGAACAAGGCACTCATCATGAATTGATCAACGCAGGCGGACGCTATTCCGACCTGCACAGCCTCAGCGAAAAATCAGCCAAACCGGCAAGCAAGTAGCTGAACACCATATTCCATTCTTTTTATTAACCTCGGCCGCCCCTACCTATTCTTTTCAGACGGCCTTATCCGACAGGAAATATCAATGGCAGCATTCAACACCCAGAAAGTCTTGTCCGTACACCACTGGACCGACGCTTACTTCACTTTCACCTGTACCCGTGACGAGTCTTTGCGCTTTGAAAACGGCCAATTCGTCATGGTCGGCCTGATGGTAGACGGTAAACCGCTGATGCGCGCATACAGCGTGGCTTCTGCCAACTGGGAAGAGCATCTGGAATTTTTCAGTATCAAAGTACAAGACGGCCCATTGACCAGCCGCCTGCAACACCTTAAAGTCGGCGACGATGTCCTCATCAGTAAAAAACCGACCGGTACACTGGTTGCCGGCGACCTGAATCCGGGCAAACATCTCTACCTCTTGAGCACCGGTACCGGTATCGCCCCTTTCTTGAGTATTACCAAAGACCCTGATGTTTATGAGCAATTCGAAAAAATTATCTTGGTTCACGGCGTACGCTACAAAAAAGACTTGGCATACTACGACCGCTTCACCAAAGAATTGCCCGAACACGAATACTTGGGCGACTTGGTTAAAGAAAAACTGATTTACTACCCGATCGTTTCACGCGAAGAATATGTACATCAAGGCCGTCTGACCGATTTAATGCGCAGCGGCAAACTCTTTGAAGACATCGGCCTGCCTAAAATCAATCCGCAAGACGACCGCGCTATGCTGTGCGGCAGCCCAGCCATGTTGAAAGACACCTGCAACGTTTTGGACGAATTCGGACTGACCGTTTCTCCGAAAACCGGCGTTCGCGGCGACTACCTGATTGAGCGCGCATTCGTCGATCAATAACGTACGTTAGCAACAGGCCGTCTGAAACCCTTCTTTCAGACGGCCTAAACCTTAATAATTTATCCCACATTATGCCTACTCTACTCATCATCCGTCCGTCCAACCGTCCACAGCAAGATATCCAAACCTGCCATACAGCCGGTTGGCAGGCTCAGGTATTGAGTCCGATTGAAATAGAGGTGGATCGTTCGGCGCAAGAAAAACTCCCCGAACAATTCAAGCAAGCCGACGTCGTGTTTTGGGTCAGCCCGACCGCTATTGAAACCGCAGCGCCGCATCTGAACTTTTCAGACGGCCACAAAGCACACATTACCGTCGGCCAAACCAGCCAACATACTTTGGCGCAATTCTCCCCCTATCCCGTATTCTCTCCCGAAGACGGCAACGACAGCGAAGCCGTCTTGAGAATGCCTATTTGGAAAAACCTGCCACCCAACGCCCGAGTTCTAATCATTCGAGGTCATGGCGGCCGTGATTTTTTAGCAGACAAACTGACCGAACTGGGTTTCCAAATCGACATCGCCGAAATCTATTTCAGACGGCCACACGCCATCGATTGGCAGAACTTTAAAACTGAAGACATCGCTGCCGCCTACGTCACATCCGGCGAGCTCGCGCGCGAATTTTTCCATCAGATTCCGCCGCAATTTTCCCGATTCTTCGAATCCTTGCTATACTTTACCCACCATCCGCGTATTGCCGATGCACTTCGCATTGTCGGCGCCAAACATGTAGAAACCGTCACTTCTTTATCCGCTGCACTTTCATCCATGCCACAAAGGAGCCAAGCAGTGAACCCAGTCGAAGACAATAAAGATACCCAACAAGTTGCCAATACGGCAGCTCCGGTGCCTGAACGTTCTGAAAACACAAGGCCGTCTGAACAAATCAAACCTACCCAACCTCAGCGAGTGGAGGCGAGCATGCCCGAGTCCAACAATCTCCCACAAAACAACGCCCCTGTTATCATCAAACAATCTGGCGGCAAAGCCTTGGCCGCAGGTGCAACCGTCTTGGCACTGCTTAGCTTGGGCGCGAGCGGATTCCTGTTTGTACAGGGCCAAAATGTTTTAAAAAACCAAGAGCTCGAATTCAACCAAAAAATCGACAAAGCTGCATTGGGCGAGTCTGAAAACGCCAGCCTTTTAAAAGACAACCTCAACCGCCAAACCGCTATTCAAGCCGAGTTAGACCGCCTGAACAACGGTCAAAAAAACAATAGCGATCAAATCCTGCAAACGCAGAAAGCTTATCAAGAGCTGCTCAAAGGCCGTATCAACTGGCTGGTCAACGAAGCCGAATCCATGTTGAACACTGCTTCGCAACAATTGATGCTGTCAGGCAACCTCCAAGGCGCGGTCAGCGTATTGGAACACATCGACAGCCGCTTAAGCCGTTTTGAACAGCCTGAGCTTATCCCCGTCAAACAAGCCATCAGCAATGATTTGGCCGCGCTAAAAAACCGTCCTTATGTCGATATTTCCGCCACTGCCTTGAGTATCGACCGTTTGGAAACCGGTATTTCAGGCCTGCCTTTGGTTTTGGACGGCGTATTGAAACCGGGTGCCGCGCCTGTCGAAGCCGCCAATTCAGGAACTTGGTGGGAAAACACATGGGAAAAATCCCTCAATACCCTCAAAGGATTGGTTGAAGTCCGCCATCTGGACAGCAACGACGCCATGTTGATTTCACCCGATCAAACCTACTTCATCCGTGAAAACCTGCGCCTGCGCCTTTTGGATGCGCGCATTGCCCTGTTGCAACACAACGGCGAAGTGTATCAAAGCGATTTGAACAACGTTGAAGCAACCGTGAAGCAATACTTCGACAGCAAATCCCCTGCTACCCAGTCATGGCTGAAAGAGTTGGCCGAACTCAAAGCCCTTGATGTCCGTATGATTTCAGACGACAGCCTGAAAGCCAGCTTGAGCGCCGTTCGCGCTTATCAAGAAGGTTCGCGTATACAAATGACGACCGAAGAAGCTGCACAAACCCAAGCTGCCGAGAAAACCGCTTCCGCTCCGGCTGCAACTACCGAGCAAACCACAACTTCCGCACCGGCGGCCGCTTCCGCTCCTCAATCTTTAGAAGCACCTGCATTGCCCTCTGAAAACAAAAAAGAACCGGCCGCCGAAGCTGCCAAACCACAAAACCAAACCAAGCCTGCTGCCAAAATTAAAGGAGAGCAAGCATGAAAACCGTCGTTTGGATTGTCATTCTGTTTGCCGCCGCCGTCGGTTTAGCGTTGGCTTCCGGCATTTATACCGGCAACGTGTATGTCGTGGTTGAGCAAACCATGCTGCGTATCAATCTGCATGCCTTTGTTTTAGGCCTGCTGTTGAGCGTATTCGTCTTGTATTTCCTGATTAAATTCGTGTTCGGCCTCTTAAATATTCCGGCGCGTATGCAACGCTTCGGCATTGCCCGCAAAGGCCGTCAGGCTTCTGCCTCTTTGAACAGCGCAGGTCTGGCATATTTTGAAGGCCGTTTTGAAAAAGCCGAACAAGAAGCCGCCAAAGTCTTGCAAAACAAAGAAGCAGGCGACAACCGCACCCTGGCTTTGATGTTGGGCGCGCATGCGGCCGACCAAATGGAAAACTTCGAATTGCGCGACCGCTACCTGCATGAAATCGAACACCTGCCACAAAAACAACAGCTTTCCCGTCATCTTTTGCTGGCCGAATCTGCACTGAGCCGCCGCGATTATCCGACTGCCGCACAAAACCTTGAAGCCGCAGCAAAAATCAATAGCAACTTAAGCCGCCTAGTCCGCCTGCAATTGCGTTATGCCTTTGATCATGGCGATGCTGCAGATGTCTTGGCAAAAGCAGAAAAACTGGTTAAAGCCGGCGCCATCAACGATTACGAAGCCGAACAGTATCAAAATTGGGCATATCGCCGCCTCTTAAGCGAAGCAACCGATGCAGGCAGTCTGAAAGCTTGTTTGAAACACATTCCTGAAAGCATGAAATCAGGCGAATTGTGTGTCGCGATTGCCGAAAAATACGAGCGTTTGGGTTTGTATGCCGAGGCGGTCAAATGGGTTAAAGCCCATTATCCGCAAACCCGTCAGCCTGAGCTCTTGGAAGCATTTGTCGAATCCGTACGTTTCCTAAGCGAGCGAGAGCAACAAAAAGCCATCGACTTGGCAGACTCTTGGCTGCAGGAACAACCCGACAATGCACCACTGTTGATGTATCTTGGCCAACTGGCTTACGGACGCAAACTTTGGGGCAAAGCCCAAGGCTACCTCGAAGCCAGCATCGCCCTGCAACCCAGCGTATCCGCACATTTGGTCTTGGCCCGCGTGTTTGATGAAACCGACCAACCGCAAAAAGCGCAAGAACAACGCAATCTGGTTTTGGAAAGCGTGGCCGAAGAAGAACATCCGGCAGCCCTTCCTCAACCCAATTGATGTGCTGATTTCGCATTAAGCGACAATATGAAATCTAAACAGAACCAACCATTTAATCATTTCAGACGGCCTCAATACATATCTAAGGCCGTCTGAACTTTGTCCAACACACCAAATCAGAAAGCCTCTCTACCATGACTGCTCTGAAAAACGACACTTTCCTCCGCGCCCTGCTCAAACAGCCTGTCGAATACACTCCTATCTGGATGATGCGCCAAGCCGGACGCTATCTGCCTGAATACAAAGCCACGCGCGCACGCGCAGGCAGCTTTCTCGATTTGTGCAAAAACACCGAGTTGGCAACCGAAGTTACCATCCAACCTTTAGAACGTTTTGATCTAGACGCGGCAATTCTGTTTTCCGATATTCTGACCGTTCCCGATGCCATGGGTTTGGGCCTGTATTTTGCCGAAGGCGAAGGCCCGAAATTTGAACGCGCCTTGCAACACGAAGTCGACATTGCAAAACTGCAAGTTCCTGACATGGAAAAACTGCAATACGTCTTTGATGCCGTAACTTCCATCCGTAAAGCACTAGACGGCCGAGTTCCGCTGATCGGCTTCTCAGGCAGCCCATTCACACTTGCCTGCTACATGGTTGAAGGCGGCAGCAGCAAAGAATTCCGCACCATCAAAACCATGATGTATTCACGCCCTGATTTGCTGCATAAAATCCTCGACACCAATGCTCAAGCCGTTACCGCCTACCTCAACGCCCAAATCGATGCTGGCGCACAAGCCGTACAAATTTTCGATACTTGGGGCGGCGTGTTGAGCGATGCCGCATTTAAAGAATTCAGCCTGAAGTACATCCGACAAATCGTTGCCGGACTCAAACGCGAAAGCGAAGGTCGCCGCGTGCCTGTTATCGTATTTGCCAAAGGCGGCGGCTTATGGCTGGAAAGCATGGCAGAAATCGGCGCAGATGCATTGGGCTTGGACTGGACCTGCAACATCGGCGAAGCCCGCCGTCGCGTCGGCGAACAAGTTGCCCTACAAGGCAACTTCGACCCGTTTGCCCTCTTCGGCACACCGGAATCTATCCGCACCGAGGTCGCACGCATCCTCGCCGACTACGGTAACGGCAGCGGCCATGTATTCAACCTCGGCCACGGCATCAACCAACACGCCGATCCAGAACACGCCAAAATTTTGGTCGATACCGTACACGAATTGTCCCGTCAGTATCACCGTTAATTAAAGCAACTCAAAGGCCGTCTGAAAACAGAAACACGATTATCGTGTAAATTTGTTTTCAGACGGTTTTTCTATATACTTAATATCTGAAGCTTATCAGCTGACACCTTCAAACTTAAAAACACATCCACTCCCGCTACCGAATATGAATTTTTTTAAAGACATCACCTGGACCGAAATTTTCATCTTCGCCCACACCTGCGCCGCACTCGTCTGCATGCTGCGCGTGTTGTACAAACAAAAAAACATCGGCTCAACCTTTGCCTGGCTGATTATCCTATTCCTTTTCCCCGTATTCGGAACCATCGCCTACATCCTTATTGGAGAGCCTCGTCTAGGCACCGCCCGCGCCAAACGTACCGGCGAAATGAACCGCTTCTACCGCAACTTTGCCGCCACCCATCTAGCCGATATCTATCTCGACATTGCCGACCAAGTCAAATCACGATACCACGGCATCAGTAAAGTTGCCGAAAAAGGAACGGGGCTGGGTGCAACCAAAGGCAACGCCATGAGCCTGCTCTCTACCACAGATGCCATCATCGACAGCATGCTTGCGGACATACGCGCCGCAACCCATTCCTGCCTGCTGGCCTTTTACATTATCGAACCCAAAGGCCGCATTGAAGAAATTTTAAATGAAATTCTTGCCGCCGCAGATCGAGGCGTTGACTGCGCCATTCTGGCCGATGCCGTCGGCAGCAGGAGTTTTTTTGAAAGCGATTGGGTAGAGATACTGCGCCAAGCAGGCATTGAAGTACATACCTCATTGCCTGTCGGCATTTGGCGTACATTATTTACGCGTACCGACCTGCGCAACCACCGCAAAATCCTCGTTATCGACAGCAAAATCGGTTACACCGGCAGCTTCAACCTCGTCGACCCGCGCTATTTCAAACAAAACTCCGGCGTCGGAGAATGGGTCGATGTCATGATGCGCTGCACAGGGCCTATGGTTTTGGAACTGTCTGCCGTCTTCTTCGCCGACCTTGCCGTCGAAACCGATGAAAACCTCCAAAACGTACAAACATACCTCAACCAAGCCCAAAGCCTGCTGCCCCAAATCCTTCCTGAAAAAATGCAGCAAGGCGATATCGTTGCCCAAATCATTCCATCCGCCCCCGAGCAAGGCAGCTTCGTTATTTACGAAACCATCATCAGCGCCATCTATGCCGCCACCAAACAAATCACGATTACCACCCCCTCCTTTGTCCCCGACGAGCCGCTTCTCATGGCATTAACCGTTGCCGCCAAACGCGGCGTCAAAGTGACCCTGATACTGCCTGCCAAAGTCGATTCACTGATGGTTCGCTACGCCTCACGCGCCTACTACCCTATGTTGCTGGAAGCCGGCGTCAAAATCGCCATGTTTGAAGGCGGTCTTCTACATGCCAAAACCATGACTATTGACGAAGACTACTCCCTCTTCGGTACGGTCAACATGGACATGCGCAGTTTCTTCCTCAACCTAGAAATCAGCCTCGCCATCTACGATCGTGATACCACCAAACAAATCTGCAACCTCCAACGCAGCTACCTTAAAAACAGCAGCTACATTGCCATCAAATCATGGCAACAACGCTCCAAACTCCGCGACCTCGTGGAAAATGTCGTCCGCCTGATGAGTCCTTTACTGTAAAACATAAATATTTAAGCCGTCTGAAAAATACTTTTCAGACGGCCTTTTTTATATATAAAAATTATATCGTTCTTTTATTTTAAATCAGATGCTTAAGCGATCATTTACACCAACCAAACAAACCAATACCTATCCCTATTCCAAACTGCATGGTTACAAATAATTTGACAAAATCATTTTTAGGGATATAATATTTCTCATATATGATTTTTATTATATATATATTTATTTATAGATAATTCATTCTGAAACAAGGAGCAATAAAATGAAACGAAACTTGGGTACTTTGGATCGCGTAATCCGTATTGTTATCGGCGTAGCGCTGATTGCTGCGGCCGCTACCGGACACATTGGCTGGTGGGGTTGGCTGGGCATCATCCCCCTGGGTACAGCACTGATTGGCAACTGCGCGCTGTACAGCTTATTGGGCATCAACACCTGCCGCATCAACAAAAAATAAAGAAGGCAAAACATGAGTACGGTCGGACAACTCCCGCAAATCAAGCCTTCCGAAGCAATGGCAAAAATCCGTGAGGGCGCGTTGGCAGTGGACATCCGAAGCCAAGCCGAATATCGGGGCGGGCATATTGTCGGTGCATTATCCCTTCCGCCTGAACAGCAGCGAGACAAACTGCCCGATGATACTGCCCCATGCCTGATTTTTTATTGCCTGAGCGGTAAACGTACAACACGGGCAGAAACAATATTGTCAGCGCTTGGCCAAGGTCGAGAATGTTATATTCTAGAAGGCGGCTTACTTGCATGGAAAGCTGCAGGGCTTCCTATTGTTGCCGACCGTGCCGCACCGGATATCATACGGCAGGTGCAAACCATTGCGGGCAGTTTGATTCTATTGGGCGTGCTGGCAGGTTGGCTGGTATCGCCTTGGTTTTATCTGATAGACGTGATGGTCGGCGCAGGCCTATTAACGGCTGGACTAACCGGATTCTGCGGCATGGCTCGCCTGCTGGCCAAAATGCCATGGAACCATTAAGCAAAGGCCGTCTGAAAGTTGCTGCTGAGGCCATTATGACTGATAATTCGACCTCCTCATTTGCCGACAAGCGTGAAAAATGACCATTGCCGACAATCAACCACCCTACGAAGAAGCCACCGCTTTTCTCAAACTTCTGGCCAATCCCAACCGCCTCGCCGTATTGTGCAAACTACATGAAAGACCGCACAATGTAACCGAGTTGGCTGAATCATCCGGACTGCCGCAAGCGGCAATGTCCAGCCAATTAGCGCTACTGCGTGAAGCCGGTTTGGTATCGTTTGAAGTGAACCATCGGGAACGGCAATATTACATTGCCGACCCGAGGGTAACCGAGATGATACAGTTGCTGTATTCCTTTTTCTGCGCAGATAAACCTTGAAATGTTGCCGAAATAGGATAGTCAAAAAATCTATCCTATTTATAATTTTAAAGGCCGTCTGAATCTTTTTCAGACGCCCTTTATTGTATTTTTAGTCTTGCCATATCATCTCGTGTTTAGAACCATAAGTAATCTTCTTGATATTGCTTTCAAGAGCAATTTCTTTATCTAATGTTCCTGAGTATTCCGAACCTGCTAATTTTTGAAATAAAGTAATATTCAGCTCATCGTTGCGGCTAGTTGTTTTGATATCTGAAATACCCATTGCACTATTGCCTAATAAGCCTGTCAAATGAACCCGCCTATAACCCTTAGCTTCATTGACTGTAATTTTGAAATTCCCAATATCGTCCAACTTGATTTCATCATTGGCAAAAAAGCAGCCGGATAATATCAAGCCTGTTACTCCCAGCATCATTACCCTCATTTTCATAATAACTCCCTGATCGATTTAGCAGCCTTAGACTCAATTTTCAATCGCCGACAGTTTCAGTATTTTCAGACGGCCTTTTTATACTGCTTCTGTATTCACACTTAAAGCATGCATGCGTGCCGCACACTCCCCTGTATGTAGGTTTGAAGTGCACTATTTAAAAACATGATGAGCGAGGATATTTGGCTGCACAACGGCTGCCTGAAAATCAGCCCGAGCCGCCATGTCAAGCTGGAAGCGTGGGATGCCATTGATGCAGACGATGTAATTTTATCATTGGATAACAGCCCTGAAGAAATCGGATCAGGCTTAAGGTTGGTATTGAGCCTCTGCCGATAATAATTTGACAAAAGGTCGTCTGAAAGCCGGGAATTTGTTTTAGACGATCTTTTTTATCACACTCAAAGCCTGCGTGCGTACCGCGCACACCTTACCTGCACAGGTCTAATGCGGGTTACGGCTTGCTTGGCAGGATACATGAATTAAAATTTTAAAAAGTTGACTTTCCTGTTCCTAATACTAGTTGGAAAAATCCTACTGATGTCTTGAATGAATCAGGTAATGTTAAGAGACCTCGTTATAGGAGTAAATAAAAATGGCAATTTGGAATTATCGGTACTACCTTATCCCATCAGCCGCTATCAGAAATAAATTTAATGCAAATAAAGATATCATACTTGATGAGTATCGATCTAATGGTTTTCAGAATTTTAATGAGAATAAAAGTTTTGAAAATTACTTTATCGATAATGATGTTATATTATTATCAATAATAAATGAAGCAAAAAAACAGCTTAAATTGAAAGAGTCTTGGGATAAAGACGCAATCATGTTTTGTGATAATTTTGGTAATAGTCTTACCGTTTGGCCAGATGATATAGAGTGTGAACTTGATTTAAGATTTGATTATACTAAATTTATTCAGAAAACCATTGATTGGGCAATAAAATATAATTGTCTACTTGTAATAGGAAAAACAGGAAATGTAGTTTCCCCTAATATAAATAATCTAATGTATGAAATAAAAGCATATTTGGAAAGCAAGCCGTGGCCCATATGAAACCTAAACTCAATACGTAGGATGTGCGGAACGCACGTATGCAGTTCTCAAGGTTTGAGCCAAGAGGTCGTCTGAAAACTGAACTGGCCCCCAAATCTTGGACACTCATAAAAGCCTATTCAGGCACTCTGTGCAAGCTGGGTTCTGTATGCGACAGGACTCAGCTTTTTCAATTTCAAACTGCAACGCTCTCGGTTGTAGTAATCCATATAATCATCTATCTGCTTCATCAATTCGTCCACCGTAAATTCTCCTGCGTTATAGAAACACTCCGTCTTCAATACCGCAAAGAAGCTTTCCATCGGTGCATTTCCCAACAGCAGGTGTAGGTCGGATTCTCGAATCCGACAGCTTCATGGGGGAGATTTTGTCGGATACAAGTATCCGACCTACAAATTTTGAATAAGGAAAGGTCGTCTGAAAATCGTTTCAGACGACCTTTTCTCATTAGCCTTTACTTTGCCATCACTCTTTCTTTCAAAGTCTTCAACACACTTTTTACCGTCTTAATCCGCATCCCCACATCCTCCATCTGAGCCGTAAACTTCAACTTGTCTGCCCCTGCCAGCCGGTATTTTTTATCCGTCTGAATCAGCAGGATAATTTCTGTCGGGTCGATTTGGTGGTGTTTACCGAAGGTAACGGTGACGGCTTCGCTTGTCGCGTCGATGGCGTCTATACCCAATTTTTTTGCGGCGAGCCGTAAGTGGTGGCTTTCGATGAGGGTTTTGACGGGTTGTTCGGGCAGGCCGAAGCGATCGATCAGTTCTTCATGTATGGCATTAATTTGCTGCACGGTTTCGCAGACGGCGAGGCGTTTGTAGAGGACGAGGCGCTCGTGAATGTCGGGACAGTAGTCTTCAGGCAATAATGCCGGGCTGTGCAGCTTGATTTCTGTGGTAATGCCCAATGGCGCGTCAAGGTCGGGTTGGCGGCCTTTTTTGAGGTCGCGCACGGCTTGTTTGAGCATTTCGGTGTAGAGCGTGAAGCCGACCTGTATCATTTCGCCGGACTGCCCTTCGCCGAGAATTTCGCCTGCGCCGCGAATTTCCAAATCCTGCATGGCTAGGGTGAAACCTGCGCCGAGTTCGTCTGCCGCCGCGATGGCGTCGAGGCGTTTTTCTGCGTCTTTGGTGATGTATTCGGGCGTGAGCAGGTAAGCATAGGCTTGGTGGTGGCTGCGGCCGACGCGCCCGCGAAGCTGGTGCAGTTGCGCCAGTCCGAATTTGTCGGCGCGATTAATGATGATGGTGTTGGCGTTGGGGATGTCGATGCCGGTTTCGATGATGGTGGAACAGAGCAACACGTTAAATCTTTGCTGCAAAAAGTCGCGCATCACTTGCTCCAGCTCGCGCTCGCGCAGTTGTCCGTGTGCCACGCCGATGCGGGCTTCGGGCAGCAGGGTTTCCAGCCGCTCGCGCATATTTTCAATCGTATCCACTTCGTTGTGCAGGAAAAATACTTGCCCGCCGCGTTTGAGTTCGCGTAACACGGCTTCGCGCACGCTGCCTTCGCTGAAGGGTTTGACAAAGGTTTTCACGGCGAGGCGGCGGCTTGGGGCAGTGGTAATCAGCGAGAAGTCGCGCAGACCTTCGAGCGCCATGCTGAGGGTGCGCGGAATCGGCGTGGCAGTCATGGTGAGGATATCGACATTGGCGCGCAGGCGTTTGAGCTGCTCTTTCTGGCGCACGCCGAAGCGGTGTTCTTCATCGATAATCACTAAACCTAAGTTTTTGAATTTTATATCGTCTTGAACCAGTTTGTGCGTGCCGATAACGATGTCGACCGTGCCGTCCGCCATGCCTTCCAGCGCGGCTTTGGTGGCTTTGCTGTTGTTGAAACGCGAGAGGCTGGCGACTTTCACAGGGAAATCGGCGAAACGGTCGGCGAAGTTTTGCGCATGCTGCTCGACCAGAAGCGTGGTCGGGGCGAGTACGGAGACCTGTTTGCCACCCATCACCGCCACAAACGCGGCGCGTAGGGCGACTTCGGTTTTACCGAAGCCAACATCGCCGCACACAAGGCGGTCCATCGGCTTCGCCTGCGTCAAGTCTTTAATCACGGCGGCAATGGCGGCGGCTTGGTCTTCAGTTTCTTCGTAGCCGAAGCCGTCGGCAAATGCCTGATAGTCCATCTCGTTGATTTCAAACTTGTGTCCCGATTGGGCAGCGCGTTGGGCGTAGAGATTGAGCAATTCGGCAGCTGTGTCGCGCGCTTTTTCGGCGGCTTTGCGTTTCGCCTTGTTCCACGCGCCGCTGCCGAGCTTGTGCAAGGTAACGTTTTCATGCGCCTGACCGGAATAGCGGCTGATTAAATGCAGTTGCGAAACAGGTACATAAAGCTGCGCTTCGCCTGCGTATTCAAGCAACATCATTTCGTTGGTTTCGCCGCCCAAGTCCATCGTTACCAAGCCCATATACCGCCCGATGCCGTGTTCTTCATGCACGACGGGGTCGCCGATATTGATTTCGGCAAGGTCGCGCAACAGGCCGTCTGAAACGGCGGCGTGTTTCTTACGATGATGTTTGCGCGAGCGGGCAACATATTGATAAAGATCGGATTCGGTAATAACCGCGATGTTTTGATCTTCTAATTTAAACCCGTAAGCCAACGGCGCCACTGTAATCATCAGCGGCTCATGCGCCGACAAAAAGCCCTGCCAGTCAGACACGCTTTTGGCTTTCAAGCCGTTTTGCTGCAAGAAGCCGAGCATGGTTTCGCGCCGTCCCAAACTTTCGGCGCACAGCAAAATCCGTCCGTCAAAGGCCGTCTGAAAATCCTTCAATGCCTGCAACGGTTCGTCGGATTGGCGGTTGACGGCAAGGTCGGGCAGAGTGTGTTCCTTGCCGGAAACATCGGGCAGCACCTGACCATAATTTTTCAGACGGCCTGCAAAAACATCAGCAGAGAGATATAAATGCTGTGGAAGCAAAGGCGGATAGGTTTCGTCGCCCTGCGCCATGGCGTAACGCGATTTAACGTCGCTCCAAAAGCGGTTTGCCTCGGCATGAACATCGCCCAATGAAACAAACAGCGCATCTTCGCCGATATAGTCAAACAGCGTTTCCAGCTCGTTTTCAAAAAACAGCGGCAGGTAGTATTCCACGCCCGCGCCGAAGTGGCCGTTGCTGACGGCTTTGTACACAGCCGCATCGTTCGGATTGCCATCGACTTCCTCGCGGAAGCGGCTGCGGAAGATTTTTTGCGCCTCGCTGTCGGTGGGGAACTCGTGCGCCGGCAGCAGGCGGATTTCGGAGACGGGGGAAATGGTGCGCTGCGTTTCAGTATCAAAGGTTTTGATGCTGTCGATTTCATCGTCGAACAAATCGATGCGGTACGGCATTTCGCTGCCCATCGGGAACAAATCGACAATGCCGCCGCGCACGGCAAATTCGCCTGCCGCAACAACGTGGGAAACATGGTTATAACCTGCATCCACCAAATCACTTTTCAGACGGCCTATATCCAAAGTCTGCCCTGTTTTCAGCCAAAACGTGCGGCCTGCCAGAAACGGCACAGGCGGCAGCTTCTGCATCGCCGTGGCAACCGGGACGAACAACACGTCTGCCGCACCGCTTTTAATCTGCCACAATGCCGACAAGCGCTCCGACACCAAATCCTGATGCGGCGAAAAACGCTCGTAAGGCAGCGTTTCCCAGTCCGGCAGGAACACCGCCGTATCGTGCGGACGGAAAAACAGCCAGGCCGTCTGAAGGCGTAGCGCCTGTTCCGCATCTTGGGTCAAGACAACCTTGAGCTGCTTATGCGGCAGATAACGCGCCAGAGCCAAGGGCAGCGAGCCTTGCGAAAGATTGAGCCAACGGGATTTTGCACGGGGTTTGGGAATCGGATAGGTCATGACAAAAAACAGTTTGTAATAAGTAAATACAAGCATCATAGGCCGTCTGAAAAATTTTCAGACGGCCTTTAGCGATCAAATAGATTTTCAATTTTACTGGATACAGGTTTAAAAGAATATAAGGCCTTACATTCAGACGGCCACACCTGCCAGTTTTCCAATAAATCCGGTTATCGCCAATGCCGCAACGCCCCACAGGCACACGCGCAAAACGGCGGGAACGGCAGGCGCGCCGCTAAGTTTGGCGGAGACATAGCCCAGTCCGGCCAGTCCGCACAAAGTGGACACTGCCAAGGCCGGAACAATGGCACTAGAAGCCGTCAATGCGACCAGTAAAGGCAAAATTGCACCGGCACAAAATGAAGCGGCAGAAGCCAGCGCGGCCTGCATGGGTTGGGCGGCAGATGTTTCGGTAATGCCGATTTCGTCGCGCGCGTGGGCGGAGAGCGCATCGTGTTCCATCAATGCTTTGGCCACTTCTGCGGCGAGCGGGTCGGACAAACCGCGACGGCGGTAAATTTCAGTCAGCTCTTCCAACTCCGCATCAGGATTATTTGCCAATTCGTAGCGTTCTTTGTGCAAATCGGCTTTTTCCGTATCCGATTGACTGGACACAGAAACATACTCCCCCGCCGCCATCGACACCGCGCCCCCGATAAGCGCCGAAACGCCCGTCAACAGCAGGGTTTGGAAATCTGGCGCGGCTGCGGCTACGCCCGTTAACAGTGAGGCAGTGGAAATCAGGCCGTCATTGGCACCCAATACGCTTGCCCGAAGCCAGTTGTTGCGGTCGCTGAAATGGCGTTCGCTGTGGTATGAATACATATATACTCCGATAAATTGGCTGTTTCCAGATGATGATAACATTGTATTGTTTTTTGAAATCAATGTCAGTTTATCCCTTCAAATCAAGCATTCTTAAATCTTTCTGCTGCCATTTCAAACCATAAAAACCAACACTCCTCTTTGGATTTTTTCAGACGGCCTTAACGCTTTTACAAGCAAATTTATTGTTCCAAGTCATGGCATTATCACAAGACAGATTTGTACCGCTTGGTTTATCGCCTTAAAGATGCTATCTTTATAAATCTTTCCACTCCTCAATCCATTGAAAGGATGTATCATGGCTGAAGAAAACAAAATCAAAGTAAACGATTTGCCTGAAGATAAAAAAGAGCAAACCGAAGAAACCGAGCTGCCCGTTATCAACAACGAAGAAAAACGCGGCGGCCACAGCGAAGGCGGCTGCTGCGGCGCATGCGGCGGCTAATCTTCCCGACAAAGCCTCAAGGCCGTCTGAAAAGTCTTACTTTTCAGACGGCCTTTTCCTTTCTAAACACTTACAGGTAAATCAATGAAAGGATGCAGGAGAAGAATTTAAACCCAACCGCGTTTGTGCTACATTCACATCTTTACAAACCACAACAATCTGCACACGCAGACACACAAGGAAGAATAAAATGTTTTGGTATATCGTCGGCTTTTTCGCCATTATCGTTTCCCTACTCGCCCTCTGGGTCAATGCCAGCGCGTTCGGTATGCAGGAAGACGGCACGCCGCAATCCGAATACGAAAAAATGTTGGGTCTGGGCGCGAAACTGAAAGACAAAGATACAGTTGCTAAGGAACGCGAAGCGGCGCGCTTTCATCCTGACGATTAAGTCTTATTAACTGGACAATCTTGCCGAACTGGGCTAATGTTCCAAACGCATAATGCACACCAACACAACTATACGAGAAGGTAAGAGAAATGACTGTACGAATCGAACACGATTTATTGGGCGACCGCGAGATCCCTGCTGAAGTATATTGGGGCATCCATACTTTGCGCGCCATTGAAAACTTTAAAATTTCCACACAAAAAATTTCCGACGTACCGCAATTTGTCCGCAGCATGGTCATGGTTAAAAAAGCCACTGCACAAGCCAACGGCGCATTGGGTGCCATCAAGCCGGAAATCGCGGCCGCCATCGAAAAAGCCTGCGATGAAGTATTGGTCAAAGGCCGCTGCCTCGACCAATTCCCGTCCGACGTTTATCAAGGCGGCGCCGGTACTTCGGTCAACATGAATACCAACGAAGTCATTGCCAACCTCGCATTGGAAGTCTTGGGATACGAAAAAGGCCACTACGACATCGTCAATCCGATGGACCATGTCAACGCCAGCCAATCCACCAACGACGCCTACCCTACCGGCTTCCGCCTTGCCGTGTATTACAACATCGGCGAATTGCTCGACAAACTGGCCGCCCTGAAAAACGCTTTTGCCGCCAAAGCCGAAGAATTTAAAGACGTTTTGAAAATGGGCCGCACCCAGCTTCAAGATGCCGTGCCGATGACTGCCGGCCAAGAATTCCAATCTTTCCAAGTGTTGTTGGAAGAAGAAATCCTCAACCTCGACCGCACCCGCTCCCTGCTGCTTGAAGTCAACCTCGGCGCCACCGCCATCGGTACAGGCGTGAATACGCCTAAAGGCTATGCGGCTTTGGTCGTTGAGAAACTTTCCGAAGTCAGCGGCTTGCCTTGCAAACTGACTGAAAACCTGATCGAGGCGACCTCCGACTGCGGCGCATATGTGATGGTACACGGCGCATTGAAACGCACGGCCGTCAAACTGTCCAAAATCTGTAACGACTTGCGCCTGCTCTCTTCCGGTCCGCGCGCCGGTTTGAAAGAAATTAACCTTCCTGAATTGCAGGCCGGTTCTTCCATCATGCCTGCCAAAGTTAATCCCGTAATTCCCGAAGTCGTCAACCAAGTCTGCTTCAAAGTCATCGGCAACGACACCACCATCACTTTCGCAGCCGAAGCAGGTCAGTTGCAGCTGAACGTTATGGAGCCGGTAATCGCCCAATGTATGTTTGAAACCATTTCCCTCTTGGGCAATGCCGCTGTCAACCTGTCCGACAAATGCGTCAAAGGCATTACGGTCAACCGCGAAATCTGCGAACACTACGTCTTCAACTCCATCGGTTTGGTCACTTATCTGAACCCATACATCGGCCACCGCAATGGCGACTTGGTTGGCAAAATCTGCGCCCAAACCGGCAAAGGCGTACGCGAAGTCGTACTGGAGCGCGGTCTGTTGAGCGAAGAAGAACTCAACCGCATCCTCTCCCCGGAAAACCTGATGAATCCTCATCTGTAATCAGGATTTGAAATCAAAGGCCGTCTGAAACTTTAACGTTTAAAGTTTCAGACGGCCTTTTCGTATTGATATGGATATTTATCGAATTTTTTTGCGAAATTCAGAATTAAAAGATAGCCTGACCGTCAGGTTTGATTTAACATGGTGTTGCCCCAGCCTGTTTCCTCCTTAAGGTTATGCTGGTAATAATGCCTCAAAAGGAACCGGATATTGGAATAACATCTTCATTTATTAGGAAAACCAGATGAATCAAATTACACGCGAACAAATGCTGCAAGTATTCGAAAATCGCTGCTCCACCCGTTATTACGATCCCAACAAAAAAATCAGCCAAGAAGATTTTGCAGCGATTTTAGAATTTGCCCGCCTCTCCCCAAGCTCTGTCGGCTCTGAGCCATGGAAATTCTTGGTGATTCAAAACAAAGCCCTGCGTGAGAAAATCAAGCCTTTCAGCTGGGGGATGCAATTCCAACTGGACGACTGCAGCCATCTGGTGATTATCCTTGCCAAAAAAAATGCCCGTTACGATACCCCGTTCTTCCGCAGTGTTGCCGAACGCAAGGGCCTGCAAGGAGAGCAGCTGGAAAAAGCGTTGGCAAAATACAAACGCTTCCAAGAAACCGACATTAAAATTGCCGACGACCAACGCGCACTCTTCGACTGGAGCGGCAAGCAGACCTATATTGCTTTGGCCAATATGCTCACAGGCGCAGCCGCCATCGGCATCGATTCCTGCCCAATCGAAGGCTTCAACTACGATAAAATGAACGAAGTATTGGCAGCAGAAGGCCTGTTTGATGCCAACGAATGGGGCGTATCCGTAGCGGCAACATTCGGCTATCGTGCCAAAGAAATCACCAAAAAATAACGCAAACCGATTGAAGAAATGGTAACTTGGGTCGAATAAGCAGTTTGTATTCTCAGGGCGGCAAATGCTGCCCTTTTACTTTTCTAAAAAAGTGAGGCAAATTCCGTAACAACAAATGCTTCTAAATTTAAACTCAAAAAGGCCGTCTGAAACCATGTGTCAGAAATCCTAGATTTCATTTCACACCGTTTCAGACGGCCTTATTTGATACGCTTCTACTTAAAACGATACTTTCAAACTGCCGTAGAAGGCACGGCCATGCTCGTTGTACGTTTGTGCGCCGGCAGTTGTGCGGTACAGTTTTTTGTCAAACAGATTGCTGATACCGCCACGGACGGCTACGCGTTTGTTCCAGTTGTAGCCTGCATTGATGCCCCAAATGCCGTAAGAGCCGACTTGGGTTTGGCTGTGTTCGGAAGACAACGCTGCCACGCCTGCACGAGGATTACCGTCTCGTTCCAATCTATTGATCGCCACGCCACGCGGCTTAGTGCGACCATAGTGGGTAAAGGTCAGGTTGGCATCGAAGCGTTCGTTCGGCGTCCAAGACAATGTGCTGTTGATGGTGTGTTTCGGCACCAAAGACAATGGATTGCCTTGATAATCTTCGGATTTGTGCATGTAAGTGAAGTTGTTGCTCCACTTGAGTGTGTCATGCAACGGAATCACCAAGTTGCCTTCGATACCCGAAATAGTCGCTTTCGGCGTATTTTCCCATTGCAGGAGCCAGTTGCCGATATTGCTGGTGGCAATAAGCTGGTCGCCAATTACGATTTTATTGCGGTACGCGTTGTGGAAATAAGTAGCCGAAGCCTGCCAGCCGTTTTTGTTGAACTCAAGGCCAATCTCTTTATTGATGCTGGTTTCAGGTTTCAAATTGCCATTGCCCATGTAGTAGCAGCGGACACTGTTCGGCGCATTGAGCGGGCAACCCTGACCGCGTGTGTACAGGATAAAGTCAGGATTGGTTTGATACAGGTTTGGCGCTTTGTACGCACGGGCAACACCGCCTTTGACCAACCAGTTTTCGCCGATTTGATGCGAGAAGTTCAAAGCCGGACTCCAGTTGCTGCCGCTGTCGCTGTTGTGGTCGAAACGGATGGCTGGAATCAGATGGGTTTTGTCGGTCAATGAAATATTGTCCTCAACGTATGCCGCCCAGTTACGTTGCGAAGCCTTACCGCCGCGCGTTGCGGAGATACCGTTAAACGCATCGGTTTTACCTTGGTCTTTAAATCCCTGAGTATTGGAAGCAGGATCATCCAATTTGCTGTCGGTAAATTCCGCACCGACAGTCAATACGTTATCAACACCAAGTTTAAAAGGAATATTCGCTTCGCTGCTGAAACGCAGGTTTTTCAGACGGCTTTGAACAAAATCCAAGCCTGTATAGCTGCCTTCCGGACCACCTGCCAAACCTTCAGGTAAGTGGCTGTTGATTGTGCGCTCATAACTGATCACGTTTTTGGTATCGCCCCATTCCCATGCGCCATCATGCGTTAAAGAATAAGCGGAACGGTATAAGCGGGCAGTTTCGGCTTTGCTGTCGGCCAAAGAATTAACCAAAGCAGAACGCGGATTGCTGTTTTGCGTATCGCCGTTGTAGATATTGCCCTGACGGCTGTAACTGCTGTCCAAAATCAGCGTTTGCACTGGGCTGATTTTCCATTGCAGACGGCCTGCAATGTCTTTATTGCGTACGCCTTCAACACCGGCCGCACTGTCATTGCCGTGTCCGGCATTAATATCGGCAGCATCTGCATCGGTTTTATTCAGGTTGCCGTAAATGCGGAAGCCCAAAGTATCTTGAATGATTGGACCGCTCAAATTGAAGCCGATACGGCGGGTTGCGCCCTCTTTGCTGTCTTGCAGCTGATTGGCGTAAAGATTGACTTGGCCTTTAAATTCTTTAGACACTTTTTTAGTAACAATATTGACCACACCGCCCATCGCGCCCGAACCGTAACGTGTTGCCGCCGGACCGCGCAAGACGGTAATGGATTCAATTTCTTCAACCGGCACCCAGTTACTGTCGCCACGCGTATTGCGTTCACCGCGCATACTGATACGCTCGGACTGGCGCGAGTTAACCGGCTTGCCGTCAATCAAAATCAAAGTGTTTTCAGGACCCATACCGCGCAAGTCGATTTGGCGTTTGTTGCCACGCTGACCTGTTGCCGTATTGCCGGTCAGGTTGACTCCGGGCATGGTTCGGACAAATTCGGAAATATCATTGGCTACAGGGCGTTTGTCGATGTCGTCTTTAGAAATACGCGATACGCCGAGCGACTGTTGCAACTGCTTCTCGGCAGTAACGTAAACGGTATCGACTTCAGCCTGCTCAACTGCTTTCTCTTCAGCTGCGTGTGAGAATGCACTAATTAACGCCAAAGGCAAAATGGCGAGTGTAAATGTTTTCATTGCATTGTTTCTCTTGGTTTTGTTTGTTTAAAATTAAAATGAAAATCGTTTTGGATTTTAAATAAACTTAACAGAGTTTTCAATGCAATTAAGAGTGATTTACAATTAAAAGTTAAATTGTGCTAATAGAAATAACAAACAACTAAATAGGCCGTCTGAAACAGCATGAAACGAAATCCGAGATTCTTATCATACCGTTCAGACGGCCTTATTCAATTTTTAATTATTTGCCTGCTGCTTTTTGCAGAATAGCATACAATTCGTCTTTGAGTTTGAGTTTGGCTTTTTTCAGCTCTTCAATCTCTTCGGCTCCGCTGGTAACAGGGTTGTTAACCAAACCGGTGATTTTATCGTCCAGCTCATTGTGCTCGTCAAACAAACGGGCAAAGTGTGCATCTTCTTGTTTCAGTTTAGAAATCAAATCGCGATATTCTGGAAACATTTTGTTTTCCTCTCTTGTTAATTAAATAAAAAAGTACTGCTGTCAAAAACTAGGACGAATCAATCTTTAGCTTCATTATAACAAACACGGGCGTTTTATCCAGTCTTTTTTAAGTCGAAACTGTTTTACATCAAAATTAATAATATCAACATAAGTTAGCGCCAAAAATAGAAAGAAACGGCTTTATAGACGGCTTGCCGACTTGGGCATACAATCGGGTTTATGCGTTTACACAATGGCCGAACCACCCTATTCCGTCATATCAACGGCATGGACGGACAATTTATCCTGCTTGAGAACCATCCTTCATGGATGCCGGTCAATGATGCCGATTTCAACCATGCCGCGCCCCTGCCCGACGGTTTGGCCGTACACGAAGAATCGTTTTATCCATTTGAAATAATAGATACCGAATCGGCAGACAATATCAAAATCTTCAGCGAAGAAGCCCTACGGCTGGAGAAAGAACGATTAAATGCGGTAGCCTTGGTAGAACTGGCAAAAAATCTTAAAGCCGCCCAAGCCGAAGCCGATTTGGCCGCGCTTCTAGAAAAAATGGATTTTCATTTAAAACAAGATGATATTTTCAAATAACCCCTTCAATCTCAGGCCGTCTGAAACCAAACACCCGACACAATTGTTGACAATGCAAGAAAAATAGTTCATCTTGAACCAATCCGCAGCACTCCATCCTATATTTTCAGCCCATCACAAAGGAATCGAGAACATGTTTTCAAAAAGCGTTACCCTCGCACAATATGACCCCGATTTGGCAGCAGCCATCGCCCAAGAAGACAAGCGCCAGCAAGACCACGTCGAGCTGATCGCCTCTGAAAACTACGTCAGCTGTGCCGTTATGGAAGCCCAAGGTTCGCAATTGACCAACAAATACGCTGAAGGCTATCCTGGCAAACGCTACTACGGCGGCTGTGAATACGTTGATATTGTTGAACAATTAGCGATTGACCGCGCTAAAGAGTTGTTTGGCGCAGAATATGTCAATGTCCAACCGCACTCCGGCTCCCAAGCCAACCAAGCCGTGTACGCTTCCGTTTTGAAACCGGGCGACACCATTTTGGGTATGTCTCTGGCACACGGCGGCCACTTGACCCACGGCGCAAGCGTTAATATCTCCGGCAAACTCTACAACGCCATTACTTATGGTTTGGATGAAAACGAAGTTCTCGATTATGCCGAAGTAGAACGCTTGGCTCTTGAACACAAACCCAAAATGATTGTGGCCGGTGCATCTGCCTATGCGTTGCAAATCGACTGGGCAAAATTCCGCGAAATCGCCGATAAAGTCGGCGCATACCTCTTTGTCGACATGGCGCACTATGCCGGCTTGATTGCCGGCGGTGAATATCCTAACCCAGTGCCATTCTGCGACTTCGTCACCACCACTACCCACAAAACCCTGCGCGGCCCTCGCGGCGGTGTGATTTTGTGCCGTGACAATACGCATGAAAAAGCGCTGAACTCTGCCATCTTCCCAAGCCTGCAAGGCGGTCCGCTGATGCACGTTATCGCTGCCAAAGCCGTAGCATTTAAAGAAGCGTTGCAACCTGAGTTCAAAGAATACGCAAAACAAGTGAAAATCAATGCTGCTGCCATGGCGGAGGAGTTGGTTAAACGCGGTTTACGCATCGTTTCCGGCCGTACTGAAAGCCACGTTTTCCTCGTTGACCTGCAACCGATGAAAATCACCGGTAAAGCTGCTGAAGCCGCTTTGGGCAAAGCACACATCACCGTCAACAAAAACGCTATTCCGAATGATCCGGAAAAACCATTCGTTACCTCCGGCATCCGCATCGGCTCCGCCGCCATGACCACACGCGGCTTTAACGAAGCTGACGCGCGCGTATTGGCGAACTTGGTTGCAGACGTCTTGGCAAACCCTGAAGATGAAGCCAACCTCGCCAAAGTCCGCGAACAAGTGACTGCTTTGTGCAATAAATATCCGGTTTACGGCGCATAAGCATTTCCGACTTGGATAAAATAACAGGCCGTCTGAACAACAGACGGCCTTTTTTTATTTCAACTTTTCTTTTAAATTTCAAAACTGTTTGCTTCGCTGACTTTGCGTATCATGCCTGCCGCGACAGTATGGTTGGTGGCTTCGTATGCGGCAGCGGCGAGTGGCTGCTGGGTTTTGAAGCTGACGCTGCCGATATCGTTGAGCTTGAGCGTTTCGGCGGATTCGGCAGCGCGGTTAAGTTTGTCTACTTCTCGTGATTTCTCAAACTGAGTGCTACTTTAAACAGGCCGTCTGAAAATGGGAAAGAATGTTTGGTTGTTAAAAAAGCTGTTTTCGTTATATCGCAAAGCTATAGGATATTGCATCACGCCATCCGTTTTTTCCGGGTCGCCAACCAACACACAATCGACCCTAAGCACACCATACCTACCCCCTGCCAAAACGTCATGGACAAAGGCGCGCTAATCAAAAACGAGGACACTACCGCAGACAATACCGGAATGAAATAAGATGCACCAGCCAATACGGTCAGGTTGCCACGCGAAATACCGATATTCCATACTGCATAGCCCAAACCCATGCAAGCTGCGGCGGCAACGGCATAGCCGAGCGATACGGAGTCAAAATTCAACGTATCCGCGCCGCTGAGAAAATACTCAATCCACAACAGTATCGACACCAGCGCAAAGAAAAAGCCGACGCTGCTACCTTCCGCTTTCACACGCGCCGTCAGCGTACAATATGCCGCCCAAAGCACGGCATCTACAAATGCCATGATATAGCCGCCGGGATTGGTGCGGACATTGTGGTAGATGCCGGAAACCGACAAGCCGACATCGCCCCCCAGTACAGTGGCGATTCCAAAAAACGACAGTACAAAGCCGATGACTATCCACCATTTTGACGGCTGTTTGTTGAAATATACCGCCCCGACAATGGTAAATGTCGGCCATAAATAATTGACCATGCCGATTTCCACTGCCTGTCTCGCGTTTTGCGCGAAACCGACCGACAGCGACAAACACAATTCGCAGCCGACAAAAAACACGCTCGCCCAAAACAAATAGCTGCGATTGTAATTGCGCAAATGCGGTCGGCCGAAAATCAGCCAAATCAATATGGTGGACAAGGTGTACATCATTGCCGCGCCGCCCACTGCCCCCATATGCAGGCTCAAAGAGCGTATCAGAGAAATGACGAAGCTCCATAAGGCAACGGCAAGCAGCCCGATGGCAGTGGCTTGTTTGAATGAGATGTTTTGAGATAAGAAATGAATCATGGCGTATGTGTTAAAGATGGTTTTATTAGGTTTATCGTAGTTTGAATATATCGTTTCTACATTAATTATTTTAACGGTTTCAAGGCCGTCTGAAAATGATTGTTTCAGACGGCCTTCCATTTGCAATTAGTCCTAAATATGACTATAATCCGCATCCGATTAGTCAATATCGAGACCAATTTATGAATCAACTTGACCAACTCGGTATGCGCATCAGCCGCATAGACAGCGCATTCGACCAATGGATTAAACAGCAAAACACCAACTACAACACTTTAGCCGTTCTCTACACTTTGGCTACCGAAGGCAGCCGCACTCAAAAATACATAGGCGAAGAATGGAGCCTGCCCAAGCAAACCGTTTCCGGCACATGCAAAACGCTGGCGGAACATGGCTTGCTAACATTTCACGAAAGCGAACAAGACAAACGCGAACGCTTATTGTCGCTGACCGAGCAAGGCAAAGAATATGCCACACCATTGGTGCAAAACATGCAGGAATTCAGCAAACGAATTTTTACCGCCTTCGGTGAAAAACGTGCAGCCCGACTGTTTGCCGATTTGGACGCGTTGGCCGAATTAATGGCGCAAACCCTCAATACTAAATAAGGAGGGCAACCATGTGGAAAATGTTGAAACACATCGGTCAAACACACCGCCGCAAACTCATCACAACTTTCTCTCTCGTCGGCTTGGATAATCTGCTCTTGCTGGTATATCCCGTATTTGGCGGCTGGGCGATTAATGCCGTTATGGAAGGCAACGTCTGGCAGGCAATGTTGTATGGCGTGGTGGTTTTATTAATGTGGATAATCGGTGCTGTCCGCAGGATAGCCGACACGCGCACATTTACCAAAATCTATACTGAAATAGCCGTCCCGGTCGTCTTGGAACAGCGCAAACGAGAAGTACCGCATTCCGCCATTACCGCACGCGTTGCCCTATCGCGTGAGTTTGTCAGTTTTTTTGAAGAACACCTGCCCATCGCTGCTACTTCGCTGGTCTCCATCTTCGGTGCATGTATGATGTTGCTGATATTGGAATTTTGGGTGGGCGTATTGGCTGTCGCGATACTTACCCTGTTTTTATGGTTGCTGCCGCGTTTTGCCGCCATCAGCGAAAACCTATATTTCCGTTTAAACAATCGGCTTGAACGCGACAACTACCTTATCCGCGACGGCAACGAGCGTCAGCTCTACCGCCACTATGGCTGGGTTGCCAAACTACGCGTGCTGATTTCCAACCGCGAAGCCTTAGGCTATCTCAGTATCGGCATAGCGATGAGCGTATTGTTCGGCTTCGCCTTTATACACATGACGCTTAAAGGCTATGGCAGCGCCGGCCATATCTATTCCGTCAGCACTTATTTATGGATGTTTGCAATGAGTTTGGACGATGTACCGCGCTTGGTCGAACAATACTCCAATCTAAAAGATATCGGGCAACGCGTTGAACTCTCGGAAGAAAACAATCTTTCCAAGGCCGTCTGAAACCTTAACACACTATCAGGACATATTATGAGTTGGTTTTATTTAATCTTAGCCGGTATGATGGAGATCGGCTGGCCATTGGGCTTGAAGCTGGCACAACAGGAAGGCTACCGCTGGCATGGCTTTGCCGCCGCGCTTGCCTGCATCGTCGGCAGCGGATACCTCCTTTACCTTGCCCAAAAAAGTATTCCGACGGGTACAGCCTACGCCGTCTGGACAGGCATAGGCGCGGCAGGGGCATTTTTGGTAGGCGTTGTATTTTTCAACGATGCCGCCAACTTCGGCCGCTGGCTCGGCGCATTTCTCATCATCTCCGGCGTCGTAGTGATGAAACTCTCCAGCGGAAACTGAAAATCTCGTTTCTATTAAATCTAAGGCCGTCTGAACGAGCATGTTCAGACGGCCTAATACCTTCCCGAATATAACGAAATCATCTTAAATTAAAACCAAGCATTCTTTCCTTTTTTCAGACGGCCTGTTTAAAGAGCCTGCTCGGATTGTTATCAATTCACCCGGTTTTGCATTATAATTGTGCAAATTTGACTCACTCGAAAGAAAATAAATTGGAAGGATTACAACAACTTGTAGATTTATTAGTGGGTTTTGTCGATTGGATATTGAAATTACTGGCATTCTTGTTTTAAACTACGTTCCATTCTTTTATACATTAAAGACGTATTTTCATCATGCAAACCGCGCAACGCTCTGCTACTTTCTTCTATTGGTACCACACAAACGTGCGGTACTTTTTTGCGCTTGTCTGAAACAGACCAAGTTGAAAATACGCAAATTAGAGCCGCCTCATTTGAGCGGCTTTTTTTATACCCATCATGGCCGCTTAAATCCACCCATTTTTAAGAAACAAGGAATACAGCCATGACTGCCTCAACTAAAATCCACAGCCAAACCCAAATGTTACACACCTGCCGCATGGTCGTTGACAGCAACAGCCACCACAGCATGCTCAACATGCACACTTTGCCTGATTCGCCTGACAGCCTCATCAGCGAAGCCCTGATTCCGCAAGTGCGCACCATCGCGACTTTGATTGCCGCAGAGCGCCACGACTTCAATCAAAGCAGCCCTAACGTTTTTACTGATGAAGCGGATTTCTTCGCAGCACGCATTTTGGTTCTAGGCGTACGCCGTTTCCATTTGGATATTACCCTGCTGCCTATGCTCAAAACCGCCAACAAACGCGCCGAAGCTTTCGCCAAACGTCATCACATGCCCTTCTCTCCCGCTGAAATGCAAATGTCTCTGCACACCCGCCGCCCTGCCAACCTGTTGATTATCGAAACCGAACACGAAATGCCTGCACTGGGCAATCTGGCTGCCAACAGCCGTGCATTTGCAGCGCAACTTTCCAATATTATTTTGTAAAACCACTTGAAAAACAGGGGAATGGTTTAATATTAGGCAAACACACTCCGCCGAAATCTCGGCAAAGACAAACCTCTCTCAGGAAAAACAATGAAAAAACTGATTGCCTTAGCCGCCCTTTCCACTTTTGCCCTCGCTGCCTGCAAAGACAATACCCAGGCGCAACTTGAACAGCAACAAAAACAAATCGAAGCATTGCAACAACAGTTGGCACAACAAAACGGCCAACAAGAAGACAATACGGTTTACCAGCTCACGCCCGAAGCCGTGAAAGACACCATTCCTGCCGGAGCACAAGCCAACGGCAACAACGGCCAACCGGTAACCGGTACAGACGGCCAACAATACATCTACGACCAATCCACCGGCAGCTGGCTGCTGCAAAGTTTGGTGGGCGCGGCAGCCGGTGCATTTATCGGCAACGCATTGGCCAACAAATTCACACAGGCGCGCAATCAAAACAGCCCGATTGCCCGTCAAGCCCGTGCCAACTATTATCAAACCGCACGTCCAAACGGACGCACCAGCCAACAGCTGAATACGCGCACCCTGCGTGCCCAACAGCAACAGCGTTACCGCGAAACCGCGCGTCAGCCTTCCAACTACCGCCGCCCAAGCATGGGTCGGGGCTTTGGCCGCCGTCGCTGATTCGGTTTATATTCCATCTTTGATATAAACGCTCCCAATATAAAAGGCCGTCTGAAAATCAGATTTTCAGACGGCCTTTGGTTTTCTCAGCTATCTATTCTGAATAACCCGATAGCCATTTTCTACGCTTTTACCTGTCTTGGCACAAAGTTCATCGCCGCATCGCACGATATTGGCTCGATTGATGCGACCGACCATATCCGTATCCTGTCGTTTTTGATCAATCAACATGGCATAGAAAAAAGATAATGCCAATCCGCCAATAACCAATGTTGCCATTGCAAGCGAAATAATCCATATGTAGGAAAACGTTGCGTTGTTTACACCACA
>NZ_KV810259.1:0-19769 GCF_001812735.1 Neisseria sp. HMSC069H12 | reverse complement strand
TCTGCCGCAGCTGCCGCTGTCTTAGCTTCACCTGCTTTCGTTAAAGCTTGACCTGCATCGTTCTTCGCTGCTGCTGCGTCTGATTTCGCTTTTGTCGCATCTGCTTGTGCTGATACAGCTTTAGCGTCTGCTGCATTCGCTTTGTTTAATGCGTTATTGGCTGCTGTATTTGCTGTAGTTGCTAAGCCATGCGCTGCATCTGCGCGTGCTTGTGCTGCAACCGCTTTATCATCTGCCGCCTTCGCTGCTTTCGCCGCTTCAACTGCTTTAAAGTACGCGTTACCTGCCGACTGCCCAACAGCGTATAACTGAGAACCATTCACTGCATCGGTAGAATTTGCATCATAGTACCCTGGAGCCACATGTTGAATTCGACGAGTATTCGTTGCATTACCAACCGTAACAGCCCCCGAAACACCACTACCACCCGCAAATCTGGCTCGTGTGCCATCGTGTATTAACTGCTCAAAGTAATCAGAAGTCCCTGCAGTACGCCCCTCCGTTTTAATATTTATAGCTACCTTTTCACCAACACCTTTCGCTTCAACTTCTGAACCATCGCCCAAATATACAGAGTTATTGACATTCGCAGTAATGCCGCTGCCCAATACTTGGGTGTTCGAAGCTGTTACAGTATTTCTGTTACCCACAACTTGAGTATCAGCAACATTGCCGCTGGTGTTAATATCACGCCCCATTAATGTCGCATTAGTCAAACGACCGGTTATAGTGGCGTTATTCACTGTAAGAACCGAATCATTTACCGTAGCTCCGTTAAAGGTAGTGTTATAACCTTGTGTTAACGTGTTTGAAATTGCTGAATTGCTTGATTTGATATTCTGACCGAAGGTTGGAGCACCACTAAGATTAGAATTATGAAGTGCAATTCCTTGACCAAATAATGGGTTAGATGTTGATGAGGCTGTTACATTGATATCTTGACCAACATAGTTAACCTTCTCTGTATTTACAGTTGCACCTGTGCTATCAAAGTTGATATTGTTACCAACTAAGGCCCCTCCAAGAGCATTGTTTTGTCTGGTTACGCTAATCGTAGTACCGGAAACCAACATCTCATTGATATCTCCAGTAGAATTGATATTAATCTTGGTACCGGTAATACTTGAACGATTCAACACAGCACGCTTAGCAGAGCTATTAAGGTTTACAGTAATGCCATGACCATTCACTGCACTATCCTGAGCTTTAATGCCTCTAAAAACAAAATTAGAGGCAGTCATCATAGAGTTAGATTGCTCCTCTGACAAATGTTTAATGTTATTACCCATAAGAGTAGCTTGATTAAGACCGTCCACTTTATTATTTGTGAGGCCACCAAAGTAGATATCACTACCAATAACTTGTGACTTTACATACTGACTTTGTTTTTTGCCTCTCGGTTTATCCTGGTTATATCTATCATCAATAGATTTCCCCAAAAACACAGATTGCGGAGCAATACCGTGATCAATATTAATGCCGTTACCAAGAGCCATAGCAACCGTACCATTAAGCCTAGAGGACTCCCCAATAACAACAGTAGAACGCCCTCCCGCATAAGTGTCATTGCCCAAAGCAAGCAATGCATTAGGTTCTTGGCCTTGAGCTTTCTCTCTCGTCCCTTGCTGAGCGACAACAGCTGTCTCATGCTTGTCAGCGGCTTGAGCCGTTTGACTTAAACTGAATAAGGTTACCGCAACGCCACCAATCACCATGGCATTTGCAGCCGCTTTACCTAAGCTATACAGTGTAGAAGAGGCACTTCCTTCTTCCTCCACCACCGTACTTTGCTTGGCATTTTTGCCTGAAGAAGAGGCTTTTACATGCCCCTTGGCAAGTTCAGATACGGCAACCCAAGCCTCCTGGGCCGCATTCCAAACAATCTTGTATATTTTATTCATAACAGTGAATCTCCTTACTGTATATACATTTATCTAACCTAAGTGCGCTGCTCATTTAAGAAAATGCTAAAAACACACTTTAATAAATAAACAATCACACCAATCTGATACTTTTATACTTTTTTGCAATTCCCGTGCGGACAATTAAATGTGCACAAAAGTTTCACAAAAATGTAACCTATTCTATACTCTTTTCTCACTCAAAGATAGGTGTAGAAATCAACAGTGTTGTTTACACTTTTGGCTTGGCAGGGTAATCATAGACAAGCAGAAAGGTTGATAATGTAATGGGAAATAAAATCTACTTTAGCCAAATTCAGGCTAAAATCGACCGCTTGCAGCGTGAACGAACACAGGTACTAGAACATCTTGAATTAGTTGAACGAAAAATCAAAAAACTCAACGATGCTCTTGAAGTGATGGAAGATGAAGCCTTAACCGATGAATACGATACTGAGGTTTATTCATATCGAACCTACAAACATAGATTCCGTGGGAAATTAAGACCAATGGTCTTAGCGGTACTTAAAGCTCAACCCGACCATTATTTCACGGTCAATGAAATTACTGAGATTGTCTTAATAAAAGACAGACAAGACCCTATCGTTCGTCCGAAGCATATGGTTTCGGTGCGTGGCGCGTTAAAACATTGGCTGACAAAAGGCGTAGTAGAACGACTAGAAAGAGGCGTAACCGATGTCAAATGGCGACTGAAACAAAAATAGCGGTATTTCTACCGCTATTTTAATGGCTTTAACCGCCAAAACTTCAATCCACTTTCAACGATTCCTCTTTTACGCAATTTAACCAGTATTCGATTGACTGTCTTATAGTGCTTATCGCCCATATCAACAAATTGTGGTTTTCCCAACAATGCTAAGCTCTTTTCAGCAATCTCCCCACAAAACATCCAATCAGGATTTTCACGTAAGACTTGAGCGACTAATCGCATCGTAATCAAGGGCTGCGGTTTTGGTTCTTTCGGTATATAAGGTTGAGCTAATGCGTTAATCTCTTGTGACAAACACTGCATTTGCACCGTCAGCTCATCTTGCTTTTCTTTTAGCTTTAACAGGCGTTCCACTAACTCGTATTTCAGCAACTTTTGCGCCATAATAACAATCCCTATCGAGTTAAAATTTCAATAGGGATTTTAAGGTTTTTAATCGGTTAAATCTTTGTGCAACTGCTACATAATACCGTAAAAAACCGAAAATAATAGGCAAGAATAACGATGTAGTATAGAATTGAGTACCTATACTAAATCAATAAAGGACGTTTCAGACGGCCTTTTTCTTTGTCCGCTACTTTCACGGTAAACCAAAATGATTCATTTCAATCTGAAAAAAACAGCATTTATTTTAAGCACAGCACTTTTATCTACCGCTGTCCAAGCTTCCGGTTACCACTTCGGCACACAATCCGTTAACGCTCAAGGCACGGCCAACGCCGCCGCCGCCGAAGCCGCCGATGCATCAACCATTTTCTACAACCCGGCCGGCCTGACCAAACTTGACAGCAGCCAAATTTCCGTCAACGCCAATATCGTTTTCCCAAGCATTCATTATGAAGCGGAATCTGCGAAACACTTCCGTACGGGTGCCGATGTCAGCGGCTCGACCAGCGGCAAAATTACCGAAACCACCGTTGCTCCGCACGTCTATGGCGCGTACAAAGCCAGCGACGATGTGACTTTGGGTTTGGGTGTATATGTTCCTTTCGGCTCTGCAACTGAATACGAAAAAGATTCCGTCTTGCGCCATAACATCAACAAACTGGGTTTGACCACCATCGCCATCGAGCCGGTAGTCGCGTGGAAATTGAATGAGCAACACGCCGTCGGTGCCGGTTTGATTGCCCAATATTCCAAAGCCGAATTGCGCAAATACTCCGACTGGGATGCTTCCGGCGCCATCAGCCAATTGGCCAGCGGCTTGGCTTCCCGTCAAGCAGGTCGTCCTGTCGCTGTCGATGCGACCGGCAAAGCTGACGGTCATGCCGATGTAAAAGGCCACGATTGGGGCTTCGGCTACCAACTGGCGTGGATGTGGGACATCAACGAGCGCGCACGTGTGGGTGTGAACTACCGCTCCAAAGTATCGCATACGTTGAAAGGCACTGCTGATTGGGAAGCTGACGGCGCATATGCAAAACGTGCTTGGGACTTGGGTGCAATGGCTGCACGCGGTTATGTGCCGAACGAAAAAGCCAGCGTAAAAATCGTCACGCCTGAGTCTTTGTCTGTTCACGGTATGTACCGCGCTACCGACAAAACCAACCTGTTCGGTGATGTGACTTGGACGCGCCACAGCCGCTTTAACAAAGCCGAGCTGGTGTTTGAAAACACCAAAAACGTTGTCAACGGCAAATCTAACCGTACCGTCATCACGCCTAACTGGCGCAACACTTATAAAGTCGCATTCGGCGGCTCTTACCAAGTTACCGAACCATTGCAACTGCGTGCCGGTATCGCTTTCGACAAATCACCGGTTAAAAGCGCCGAAGACCGCATGAACAGCCTGCCTGACGGCAACCGTATCTGGTTCTCCGTCGGTGCCAAATATCAACTGGGTAAAAACCATGTTATCGATGCGGCGTACAGCCATATCCACATCAATGACACGGTTTACCGCACAGGCAAAGCCAGCGGCAACGACGTAGACAGCCGTGGTACATCCTCTGCCCGCTTCAAAAACAAAGCGGACATCTTGGGCTTGCAATACACTTATAAATTCAAATAATCGGATTTGAGTTGTGGATAAAAAGGCCGTCTGAAATCTTCAGACGGCCTTTTTGATTGGCAGGAATAGATGGAACAATCAACAGCCAATAAATAGCGTGCTGGGCTTTTCATATTTCTGATTGGAATGGCAGAACGGAAAAACGATAGAAAAGGGAATAGCTGATTACCGGCTTGAGAAATAAGATGTTGTTTGTGCTTTAAACAACGTGTTACAGATTTTATAGTAGATTAAATTTAAACCCAGTACGGCGTTGCCTCGCCTTGCCGTACTATTTGTACTGTCTGCGGCTTCGTTGCCTTGTCCTGATTTAAATTTAATCCACTATATTTATTCTGATGGGCAGCAATCAAAAGGCCGTCTGAAAAACAGGTTTTCAGACGGCCTTTATTTGCCGGATGGCGGCTAAGAAAGCTCAATCAGCTGCGGACTTCCAGTTCGATTTCTCTTTCCTGTTCGTCTTCAGCCGGCTTGTCCATGGTTTTTTCATCGGCCATATTGTCCAAATCACGGCCGGGTTCGGAGGCGGTATCGCCGATGGAAACGCTGTTCAGGCTTTCCAAAATAATGGCGGATGCCAGATGGTCGGATGTGCGGTACACCATTGCCAAGCCGATTTCTTCCGCCGGAATGGAAACCAATTCAACCGTATCTTTGTCTTTCGGCTTGCGAATCAGGTTGTTGGACAGATTCACACGGACTTGGCGGCCGCGTTTGTAGAGGCTGACCACAGTGCCTTTGTCCAAGCCGTCGAGTTCGCCTTTGTCCAAAGTAATGGTTTGGAACTGGCCGGCTTCGCCCACGCCGTCGAAGATGGAAACGACTTTGGCCTGAATCGGACGGGCAGGGGCGTGAGGCATAACATTGAAGCTGTCGAGGCCTTCGGGCAGTTTCAGCAGATAGTCGTCTTTGCGGATTTCGGAAACGGCTTCTTCGATAACCAAAGGTTGCGCGGATTGGGTGCGCAGCTTCATGGCTTTGTTGACTTGGGTGTAATACTCGTTGCTTTTGAGTTTTTCGTCAGAAGCGCGGGTGCGGTTTTCCAAGGCGGAGTCGGTGTAAGGCAGCGTGTTGGCGATGCCGCTGAACACAACTTCTTGGCCGAGGAATTTTCCGGTTTCCGGGTCGGTGATGTTTTTATTGACGCGGTAGGTCAGGTAGCGGCCGGGTTCGGTCAGGCCGTATGCGTACACGCGGTTGCCTTGGGTGTAGAGGACGCGGTTGTCGGGGCCGGCAATCAGGCGCGGCGCGTTGGCGGTTTCTTCCGGAGCGATAATCTGCGGATGTTTCATGAACATGCGGTAGAGGTTGACATTGACGGTCGGAATGCCGTAGCCGGAAGTTTCGCGTACGCGCGGATGCAGTTTGATCACGGGAATGCCGTCTGAACGGGTTTGGGCATGTTCAAAACCCAGTCGCGGCTGACCGTTGATGTAGCGTAAAACCAACACCTGACCCGGATAGATTAGATGCGGATTGCGGATGGCGTTGCGGTTGGCGCCCCAAAGGCGGTTCCATTGCCATGGGCTGTACAGATATTTGCCGGAAATACCCCACAAGGTATCGCCGTTTTTAACGACGTAGCGTTGTGGCGCATTGGGGCGGATTTTTAAAGAAGCTGCCTGAGTGTGGGCAGAAATAGCCATGCCTGCCATGCAAAGCAGGGTTATAATACGTTGTTGCATAACCGTTCCCCTTGAAATCGATTCGGTTTGTCTTCAGATGATAAACAGAGAAGGCTGGAGTTTGCGAAACTGCCGCCCATTCATCAATACGATAACGAACGGCCTCCGTTGCGCTATCTTAACATTTTTCGGCGTTATTTTAGCATTGAATGTTGCTGTCATGACAGGAGATTGTGGCGGCGGAAACCGAATCTGTATGAAAAATCACACATCAGCTTTATAAAACGAGAATATTATGGCTTTACTGAACATCCTCCAATACCCTGACGAGCGTTTGCACACGGTCGCCAAACCTGTTGAAAAAATTGACGAGCGCATCCAGACATTGGTTGCCGATATGTTTGAAACCATGTACGAAGCACGCGGTATCGGCTTGGCGGCCACTCAGGTCGACGTACACGAGCGCATCGTCGTGATGGATTTAACCGAAGACCGCAGCGAGCCGCGCGTGTTCATTAATCCTGTCATTGTCGAAAAAGATGGCGAGACAACTTACGAAGAAGGCTGTCTGTCCGTACCGGGCATTTACGATACCGTAACCCGTGCCGAGCGCGTCAAAGTTGAAGCCTTGAACGAAAAAGGCGAGAAATTCACACTGGAAGCAGACGGCCTGCTGGCAATCTGCGTGCAGCACGAATTGGACCACCTGATGGGCATCGTGTTTGTTGAACACCTGTCGCAGCTGAAACAAGGCCGCATCAAAACCAAACTGAAAAAACGTCAGAAACACGCCATCTGACCTGCGCATCGCTTAAAGGCCGTCTGAAAAGACAAAACAGAAGGCAGACTTCGGTTTTCAATCTTTCAGACGGCCTTTTCAGCTGAAACAGTTTGCCCAACGCGCCCATTCAAACCATTTTCACAAGGACACAACATGAAAGTCATCTTTGCCGGTACGCCCGATTTTGCCGCCGCCGCCTTGAAAGCCATCGCCGCCGCAGGTTTTGAAATTCCGCTGGTGTTGACCCAGCCCGACCGCCCTAAAGGCCGCGGCATGCAGTTGACCGCATCGCCGGTCAAACAGGCTGCCTTGGAATTAGGTTTGACCGTGGCGCAGCCGGAAAAGTTGCGCAATAACGCCGAAGCCCTGCAAATGCTCAAAGATACGGGCGCGGATGTGATGGTGGTGGCCGCGTATGGTTTGATTTTGCCGCAGGATGTGTTGGATACGCCCAAACACGGCTGCCTCAATATCCACGCTTCGTTGTTGCCCCGTTGGCGTGGTGCGGCGCCGATTCAACGTGCGATTGAAGCCGGCGATGCCGAAACCGGCGTGTGCATCATGCAGATGGACATCGGTTTGGACACCGGCGATGTGGTCAGCGAACACCGCTATGCCATCCAACCTACGGATACCGCCAACGAAGTGCATGACGCGCTGATGGGTTTGGGTGCGGAAGCGATTGTTGCCGACTTGCAGCGTCTGCAGGCTGAAGGCCGTCTGAACGCGGTCAAACAGCCTGAAGAAGGTGTTACCTACGCCCAGAAATTGAGCAAAGAAGAAGCGCGTATTGATTGGAATGAAAGCGCAGACATTATCGAACGCAAAATCCGCGCCTTTAACCCCGTACCTGCCGCGTGGGTCGAATATCAAGACAAACCGATGAAAATCTGGCGAGCCGAAGTGGTGGCCAAACAGGGTAAGGCAGGCGAAGTATTGTCCTGCACTTCAAACGGCCTGCTGGTGGCGTGCGGTGAAAATGCGCTGAACATCACCGAATTGCAGCCTTCCGGCAGTAAACGCATGAGCATACAGGCATTTGCGGCAGGTCGGACGATTGAAGTCGGAACGGTTTTGTAACAGGCTGGAAATCAACGTAGAGGAAAGAAAACAATGGCTGTTTTTGAAGTGATCGAAGGCGATATTACCCGATTGGCAGTCGATGCGATTGTCAATGCTGCTAATTCATCGCTGTTGGGCGGTGGAGGCGTAGACGGTGCGATACACCGCGCCGCGGGCAAAGAGCTGCTGGACGAGTGCCGCACTTTGGGCGGTTGCCGGACAGGCGAAGCCAAAATAACCAAAGGCTATCGTTTGCCTGCGCGTTATGTCATTCATACGGTCGGGCCGGTATGGTTTGGCGGAAAACAAAATGAAGAGGCCAAATTGGCACAATCCTACGCCAATTCCTTGCTGCTTGCCCAAAAACACAATCTCCACAGCATCGCCTTTCCGTGCATCAGCACCGGTGTGTACCGCTTCCCGGCCGAAGCCGCCGCGCGTATTGCTTTGGAGAGTTTGAAACAAACCCTGCCGCAATGTCCGGCAGTGGAAAAAATCATCTTTTGCTGTTTTTCCAAAACAGATGCCGAATATTATCGAGCATTGCTGGCTGCCGAACAGGCCGTCTGAAATCCTCCGAACACTTGAAATCAAATATGAATCAGAAAGCAAAAATATGAGTATGTCCCTCGCACAAAAATTGGCCGCCGACAGCGTTGCCGCGGTTGCCGAAGGGCGCAATCTTCAGGATGTTTTGGCGGAAATCCGCACGGCGCATCCGCAGCTGACGGCGCAGGAAAACGGCGCGTTGCAGGATATTGCCTACGGTTGCCAACGTTATTTGGGCAGTTTGAAGCACATGCTTGGTCAAATGCTGAAGAAGCCGATTGACAATCCGCAGCTCGAAAGCCTGCTTTTGGCGGCGATGTACCAACTGCATTACACGCGCAATGCGCCTCATGCCGTGGTTAATGAAGCGGTGGAAAGCATTGCCAAAATCGGCCGCGGCCAGTTCCGCTCGTTTGCCAATGCGATTTTGCGCCGCTTTTTGCGCGAACGCGACAAGCTCGCGGCTTCCTGCAAAAAAGACGATGTGGCGAAACACAACCTGCCGCTGTGGTGGGTGGCTTACTTGAAAAACCATTATCCGAAACATTGGCACAACATCACCACCGCGCTGCAATCGCATCCGCCGATGACTTTGCGCGTCAACCGCCGACACGGCAATGCCGAAAGCTATTTGGAAAAACTGGCTGCGGAAGGTATTGCGGCCAGGGCTTTGGACGAATACGCCGTGATGTTGGAAGAAGCCGTGCCGGTAAGCCACCTGCCCGGTTTTTCAGACGGCCTGGTGTCGGTGCAGGATTTTGGTGCGCAACGTGCTGCCTATTTGTTGAACCCGAAAGACGGCGAACGCATCCTCGATGCCTGTGCGGCGCCGGGCGGCAAGACAGGCCATATCTTGGAACTGGCAGATTGTCATGTTACCGCTTTGGATATAGATGAAGGCCGTCTGAACAGGGTAAAGAGCAATCTTGACCGTTTAGGCTTTCAAACGGCCTCTTTGGCTTGCGCCGATGCGCAGGACTTGACAGCGTGGTATGATGGCAAGGCCTTTGACGCTGTCTTGGCCGATGTGCCGTGTACCGCTTCTGGCGTGGCGCGGCGCAATCCCGACGTGAAATGGCTGCGCCGGCCGACCGATGCCGTCAAAACCGCACGCCAACAGGAAGCATTATTAGACGCACTGTGGCAGACCCTGACGAAAAACGGCAGGATGCTGCTGGCTACCTGCTCGGTCTTTGTCGAAGAAAACGACGGTCAGTTGCAAAAATTCCTTAACCGCCATGCCGATGCCGAGTTGATCGAGTCGCGTGTGCTTTTACCGAACAAACATCAAGATGGCTTTTATTACGCGCTTATTAAAAAGCAGTAAAACGCTGATTGTACCGCTCTTGCTCGCCGTATCGCTGAATGCGGCGGGTGAGGGCATCAGTGCGACCCGTGCCGAGGCAAAGTTGACCCATGCCGGACAGCTTTCCGTCAGCAGCCGTTTCCGCACCGATCTGCCCGACCAGCTTAAAGAAGCACTCAAACAGGGCGTCCCCCTGCATTTCAATTTGAGTTGGCAGCTGTCAGCGCCGTCTATGTCGTCTTATAAATTCAAGTTCGACCAGCTGCTCAACAACGACAGCACGATTCAATACAAATTGTCCTTCCATCCACTGACCAACCGCTATCGCGTTACCGTTGGTACGTTTTCTACCGAGTACGACACGCTTGAGACTGCCTTGCGTGCAGTGGGCGCGGTCGTGAATTGGAAGGTTTTGTCCAAGGGTGCGCTGAGTGATGTGGCCGCCAAAGACACGAAGGCTGAAATCCGCCTGCTGCTGACAACCGCCAAGCTGCCCAAACCGTTCCAAATCAATGCCCTGACGTCTAAAAACTGGCATTTGGATTCCGGTTGGAAGTCTTTGTCGGTCGTGCAGGAGTAAACCATGCGCCGCTTTCTTCTGATTGCCGCTGTATTCGCTGTTGTTTTGTTGTACGGTCTGACTGTTGCAACGGGCAGCAGCAACGTATTGTCTGATTATTTCTGGTGGATTGTCGCCTTGTGCGGCTTGCTGTTGCTGGTGTTGGCGGCGGTGTTGGTGCGCTATGTCGTGCTTTTGATACGCGACAACAGCAAAAGCGTGTTCGGTTCGCAGATTGCGCGTCGGCTGTCGGGGATGTTTACCTTGGTTGCCGTATTGCCGGGCGTATTTTTGTTCGGTATTTCCGCCCAGTTTATTAACGGTACGATTAATTCTTGGTTTGGCAACGATACCCATGAGGCTCTAGAGCGCAGCTTAAACTTGAGCAAATCCGCGCTGAACTTGGCGGTGGACAACGCCGTCAGCAACGCCACGCCGGTGCAAATCGACTTAATCAGCGCTGCTTCACTGGACGGCAATTTAGGGCAGACGCTGGCAAAATCGGCGCTTACTGCCGACTTTGCCCAGCTGGCGCTTTATAACGCGACTACCCATAAAGCTGAGAAAAGCATCAATCCCCTGAAACTAAATCAACCCGAACTCACCAAAGAAGGATGGGAGCAGTTGGAGCAGACCGGCTCGGTGCGCAGCTTGGAAAACATCGGCGGCGTGCTGTATGCTCAAGGCTGGATGCTGATCGGTACGCATAAAAATCAGGATTATGCGTTGTTTTTCCGACAGCCGATTCCGAAAGATGTTGCCCAAGACGCGACGTTGATTGAAGCGGCCCGCGCCAAATATGCCGAACTGAGTTATACCAAAAAAGGCCTGCAAACCTTTTTCCTGTCCACGCTGTTGGTCGCGACATTATTGGCCATCTTTTTGGCGCTGGTGATGGCTTTGTATTTTGCCCGCCGTTTTGTGGCACCGGTATTGTCGCTGGCAGAGGGTGCGCGGGCGGTGGCTCAGGGTGACTTCAGCCAGACTCGGCCGGTATTTCGCAATGACGAGTTCGGCCGTTTGACCCAGTTATTCAACCACATGACCGAGCAATTAGCGATTGCCAAAGAGGCAGACGAGCGCAACCGTTTGCGCGAAGAAGCCGCTCGCCATTATTTGGAATGCGTGTTGGAAAGTTTGACCACAGGCGTGATTACTTTGGATGCCGATGGCCGTCTGAAAACCTTTAACAAGGCCGCCGAACAGATTTTGGGCGTTTCGCTGGTGTCTTTGTGGGGCAGCAACTGGCATCAATGGCACGGCAAATCGCCGCAGCAAACCCTGTTGGCCGATGTGTTTGCCGCCATTAATGAAACCGCCGATAGCGACAAACCCGTCCAAGTCGAATACGCCGCACCCGATGATGCCCGAATCTTATTGGGCAAAGCTACCATCCTGCCGGAGGATAACGATAACGGCGTGGTGATGGTGATTGATGACATTACCGTCTTGATGCGGGCGCAAAAAGAGGCCGCATGGGGCGAAGTGGCGAAACGTTTGGCGCACGAAATCCGTAATCCGCTTACGCCTATCCAGCTTTCCGCCGAGAGATTGGCATGGAAATTGCATGATAAACTAGATGAACAAGACGCCCAAATTCTCAGCCGTTCAACCGATACCATCGTCAAACAGGTGGCCGCGCTGAAAGAAATGGTCGAAGCGTTCCGCAACTATGCGCGTGCGCCGTCGCTGAATTTAGAAAAACAAAATTTAAACGGTTTGGTGTCGGAAGTATTGGTATTATATGAGGCCGGCGTGTGCAAGTTTAATGCGCGGCTCAGCGCCGACACCTTGCCGATTGTTGCCGATACGACGGCGATGCGCCAAGTGTTGCATAACTTATTTAAGAATGCCGCAGAAGCGGCAGAGTCGGACGAAACGCCGCAAGTAAACGTCGAAACAGGGCGCGAAGGCGGACAGGTTTTCCTGACCGTCTGCAACAACGGCAAAAGTTTCAGCAAAGAAATGCTGCACAATGCTTTTGAGCCGTACGTTACCGACAAACCGACAGGAACGGGACTTGGTTTGCCCGTTGTGAAAAAAATTATCGAGGAGCATGGCGGCCGTATCAGCCTGAGCAATCAGAACAGTGGCGGCGCGTGCGTCAAAATAGCTTTACCGGAAATGGCAGAAACTTATGCGAAGCAGTGATATTTTGATTGTAGATGATGAAGTAGGCATCCGCGACCTGCTCTCCGAAATCCTTCAAGACGAAGGCTATACCGTCACTTTGGCCGAAAATGCCGAAGAAGCGCGCCAATTGCGTTATCAAACGCGTCCGGCCATGGTGTTGCTGGATATTTGGATGCCCGATTGCGACGGCATCACTTTGTTGAAAGAGTGGGCGAAAAACGGCCAACTCAATATGCCTGTGGTGATGATGAGCGGCCATGCCAGCATTGACACTGCGGTTGAAGCCACCAAAATCGGCGCACTCGATTTTCTGGAAAAACCGATTGCCCTGCAAAAACTCTTGTCCGCAGTAGAACGCGCCTTGAAACATGGCGAAGTTCAGACGGTCTCCGGTATGACTTTGGACAAATTGGGCAACAGTTCCGTCATTCAAGAAATGAACGGCAGCATTGAAGCGGCTGCCAAACACAACCGCCCGCTGTTGTTTGCCGGTGAGGCAGGTTCGCCGTTTGAGATTGTCGCCCGCTATCTGCACAAAAGCGGTATGCCTTGGGTGGCAACCGACCGTGTCGAACACATTGTCGATACGCCGATGGAGCTGTTGCAAAAGGCTTCAGGCGGCATTTTGTATGTCGGCGATATTGCCCGTTACAGCAAAAACATCCAAAACGGCATTGCTTTCTTGCTGGAAAAAGCCGACCGCTACAATGTCCGTGTGATTGCTTCTTGCGGCTTTAAACGCGGTGAGAGCGCCGATGACGTCGTTACCGGCAGACTGGCGGAGCTGTTGAAAGAGCGCATCGATGTTCCTTCTTTGTGCAGCCAGCCGGACGATATCGTCTTTTTAATCAACCGCATCATGACCGATTTGGCCGAAAGTCAAAAAATCCAGCCGGTAAAATTCAGCGACAGCGCGTTGGTGGTTTTGCGCCAATACGATTGGCCGGGCAATTACGACCAGCTTGCCGAAACGGTGAAAAACATCATGTTGGAATCTGACGGCAAAGAAGTGAATGAGCAGGCCGTTGCCGTGGCTTTAGGTCAGAAGGAAAATGCGACGGCGACAGAAATCATCGGCGGCTTCAATTTCAATATGCCTTTGCGCGAATTGAGGGAAGAAGTCGAGCGCCGCTACTTTGAATACCATATCGCCCAAGAAGGCCAAAATATGAGCCGCGTGGCGCAAAAGGTCGGTTTGGAGCGTACACACCTTTACCGCAAACTCAAACAACTCGGTATCAGCGTATCGCGCCGCAGCGCCGACAAATCCGAAGAATAAGCGCAATATCGGTTCAAACACAAAAAAGGCCGTCTGAAAGCCATCAGGTTTTTCAGACGGCATCGTCATTTGACGGTGTGTTTAGACAAGCAATACTTTATAAAAATAATGATATGGCTAGGCATGGTTATTTTGCCTTTTAAGCCGACAGAAGTTTTATATCAATGAAATTTTTAGACGGCCTTTATTTACTTCAGGCCGTCTGAACAACCATTACGAAAAGGGAACAGATTGATGACGGAAAACGAGCGTTTTGCTTGGTTGCAACTGGCATTTACGCCCTATATCGGCGCAGAAAGTTTTTTGGTGCTGTTGCAGCAATTCGGTAGCGCACAAGCAGCCTTGAATGCGCCGGCAGACAAAATTGCCGCGTTGGTGCGCCATAAACAGGCGGCCGAGTCGTGGCGTAATGCGGATAAACGGGCTTTGGCGCAGCAGTCTGCCGAAGCCGCTTTACAATGGGAAATGCAGGACGGTTGCCGTCTGTTGTTGCTGCAAGATGATGATTTCCCCGAAATGCTGACACAAGGCATTACCGCGCCGCCGGTCTTGTTTTTACGCGGTAATGCAGAGCTGCTGCACACACCTTCTGCCGCGATTGTCGGCAGCCGCCATGCCACGCCGCAGGCAATGCGGATTGCCAAAGATTTCGGCAGGGCGTTGAGCGAAAAAGGCATTCCCGTCGTATCGGGCATGGCTTCGGGTATCGATACCGCCGCCCATCAGGGCGCATTGCAGGCAGATGGCGCTACCATTGCCGTCTGGGGAACCGGTATAGACCGCATTTATCCGCCGTCCAATAAAAACCTTGCTTATGAAATTGCTGAAAAAGGCTTGATTGTCAGCGAGTTCCCTTTGGACACGCGTCCGTTCGCAGGCAACTTTCCGCGCCGCAACCGTCTGATTGCCGCGTTATCGCAGCTGACATTGGTGGTCGAGGCGGCATTGGAATCCGGCTCATTGATTACCGCCAAGCTGGCGGCGGAGATGGGGCGCGAAGTGATGGCGGTACCCGGTTCGATAGACAATCCGCACAGCAAAGGCTGCCACAAGCTGATTAAAGACGGGGCAAAATTGGTGGAATGTCTGGACGATATTCTTCATGAGTGTCCGCAGCTATTGCAAAATACGCCTGTTCCATCATATTCTATAAATAAGACGGTCAAACCGAAAAACGATCAAACCGAACGGCTGCAACCAAAAACAATAGCGGATGAGCCGCAAAGGCCGTTTGAAAACCTACCTGCCGCCCCATCAACTAGCGCTTTATTGGAAGCCATGGGTTACGACCCGATACACCCCGATATTTTGGCGCAACAAACCAATACGGCAGCGGCAGACGTGTACGCACAGCTTTTGGAATACGAACTTGACGGTATCGTCGCTGCCTTACCGGGCGGCCGTTATCAGCGTGTCAAAGCATAAATTATCTATATTTAAGGAACCAGCATGACCGAAGTCATTGCCTATTTAATCGAACACTTCCAAGATTTCGACAATTGTCCGCCTCCGGAGGACTTGGGTCGCCTCTTGGAAGATGCGGGTTTTGATGCTACGGAAATCGGCAATACATTGATGATGATGGAAGTCTTGTTCAATACGTCCGAATTCTATGCCGAGCCGTTTAACAGCGACTCCCTGCGCGTATTCTGCCGTGAAGAAGCTGAAAACCTGCCGCAGGAAGTCATGGGCTTGATGCAGTATTTGGTTACCGAACACGCAATTACTTATGAGCAACGCGAAATCGTCATTCACGCCCTGATGCACATTCCATCGGACGAAATTACCCTCGATACCGCCAAAGTATTGGTATTGTTGGTGTTGTGGATGCACAAAAGCGAGTTGCCCGTCCTGATTGGCGACGACTTGATGAGTGCGTTGACCGGACAAAACGTGATGCACTAAACCTTTTTTCAGACGGCCTCAATAATAAAGGCCGTCTGAAACATAAATCCAATACATCCAAAAGAGAACAACAATGGCGAAAAACCTATTAATCGTCGAATCTCCGTCCAAAGCTAAAACCCTGAAAAAATATCTGGGCGGTGATTTTGAAATCTTGGCGTCTTACGGCCACGTCCGCGACTTGGTACCCAAAAGCGGAGCAGTCGATCCCGACAATGGCTTTGCCATGAAATACCAATTGATCAGCCGCAACAGCAAACACGTCGATGCCATCGTCTCCGGTGCCAAAGAAGCTGAAAACATCTACCTCGCAACCGACCCGGATAGGGAAGGCGAAGCGATTTCTTGGCACCTCTTAGAAATCCTTAAATCCAAACGCGGCTTGAAAAACATTAAGCCGCAGCGTGTCGTGTTCCACGAAATCACTAAAAACGCCGTGCTCGATGCGGTTGCCCATCCGCGTGAAATCGAAATGGACTTGGTGGATGCGCAACAGGCTCGCCGCGCTTTGGATTATTTGGTCGGTTTCAACCTCTCGCCATTATTGTGGAAAAAAATCCGCCGCGGTTTGAGCGCGGGTCGTGTGCAAAGCCCCGCCTTGCGTTTGATTTGCGAACGCGAAAACGAAATCCGCGCGTTTGAAGCGCAGGAATATTGGACGGTGCATCTCGACAGCCATAAAGGCCGCAGTAAGTTTACCGCCAAACTCGCCCAATATAATGGCGCAAAACTCGAACAATTCGACCTGCCGAACGAAGCAGCGCAAGCTGACGTGTTGAAAGAACTCGAAGGCAAAGAGGCCGTCGTTACCGCCATTGAAAAGAAAAAGCGCAGCCGCAATCCCGCCGCGCCGTTTACCACTTCTACCATGCAGCAGGATGCCGTGCGCAAACTCGGTTTCACCACCGACCGCACCATGCGTACCGCCCAACAGCTTTACGAAGGTATAGACGTAGGGCAGGGTGCCATCGGTTTGATTACCTATATGCGTACCGACAGCGTGAATTTGGCTGATGAAGCGTTAACCGAAATCCGCCATTACATCGAAAACAAAATCGGCAAAGAATATCTGCCGAGCGCCGCCAAGCAATACAAAACCAAATCCAAAAACGCCCAAGAAGCCCACGAGGCCATCCGTCCGACGTCCGTGTACCGCACGCCTGAAAGCGTCAAACCTTTCCTGAGCGCAGACCAGTTCAAACTCTATCAAATGATTTGGCAGCGCACCGTTGCCTGTCAGATGACGCCCGCCAAATTCGACCAAACTACCGTCGATATTACCGTCGGCAAAGGCGTATTCCGCGTAACCGGACAAGTGCAAACCTTCGCAGGCTTCCTCAGCGTTTACGAAGAAAGTAGTGACGATGAAGAAGGCGAAGACAGCAAAAAACTGCCCGAAATGAGTGAAGGCGACAAATTGCCCGTGGACAAACTCTACGGCGAACAACACTTCACCACTCCGCCGCCGCGCTACAACGAAGCCACGCTGGTTAAAGCCCTCGAAGAATACGGTATCGGCCGCCCTTCCACCTACGCCAGCATTATTTCCACGCTCAAAGACCGTGAATACGTTACCCTTGAGCAAAAACGCTTCATGCCCACCGACACAGGCGACATCGTCAATAAATTCTTGACCGAACACTTCGCCCAATACGTCGACTACCACTTCACCGCCAAACTTGAAGACCAGCTTGACGAAATTGCCAACGGCAAACGCCAATGGATTCCTGTTATGGATAAATTCTGGAAGCCGTTTATCAAGCAAGTGGAAGAAAAAGAGGGCATCGAACGCGCCAAATTTACCACACAGGAACTCGACGAAACCTGTCCGAAATGCGGCGAACACAAACTGCAAATCAAATTCGGCAAAATGGGTCGTTTCGTCGCGTGTGCCGGTTATCCCGAGTGCAGCTACACGCGCAACGTTAACGAAACCGCCGAAGAAGCCGCCGAGCGCATCGCCAAAGCTGAAGCAGAGCAAGCCGAACTTGACGGACGCGAATGCCCTAAATGCGGCGGTCGCCTAGTGTACAAATACAGCCGTACCGGCAGCAAATTCATCGGCTGCGCCAACTATCCGAAATGCAAACACGTCGAGCCGCTGGAAAAACCGAAAGATACCGGTGTCCAATGCCCGCAATGTAAAAAAGGCAACCTCGTCGAGCGCAAATCCCGCTACGGCAAACTGTTTTACAGTTGCAGCACTTATCCGGATTGCAACTACGCCACATGGAATCCGCCCATTGCAGAAACTTGTCCGAAATGTGCATGGCCGGTTTTAACCATCAAAACCACCAAACGCTGGGGCGTCGAAAAAGTCTGCCCGCAAAAAGAATGCGGTTGGAAAGAACAGATCGAACCGCCTGCACCGAAGGAATAATTGGTTAAAGCTTGGGTAGAAAAAGGCCGTCTGAAAAATGATTTTCAGACGGCCTTGTTGTATCTAAAAGAATAGAGTGAAATACGGCTTGATGGCAGTTTCACTATATAATTGAGGCCGTCTGAAAACTCGGCATCTTTTAAGAATTATGGCAAACAACAAACATTCCAAACACACCAATCAAGTACGCATTATTGGCGGGCAATGCAGAGGGAGAAAGTTAACTTTTCTGTCCGCAGATGGTCTGCGTCCGACGCCTGACAGCGTGCGTGAAAAACTGTTTAATTGGCTGGGCCAGGATTTAACCGGCAAAACAGTATTGGACTTATTTAGCGGCAGTGGTGCTTTGGGAATGGAGGCCGCTTCTCGTAATGCGGCAAAAGTGGTAATGGTCGATAACCACCGCCAAACTGTTCAAACGCTTCAGAAAAATATCTGTGAATTAGGTTTGAAACAGGTGGAAATCGTGTGTTCAGACGGCATGGCTTATCTGACAAGGCCGTCTGAAAAATTTGATGTTGTGTTTCTTGATCCGCCGTTTGCATGGGAAGATTGGCAAAATCTGTTTATCCGATTGCAAAGCCACTTGAAAAATGGGGCAATGGTCTATATTGAAGCAGGGAAGCTGCCTGAAAAACCGGATTGGCTGGAAATTTATCGGGAAGGAAAGGCGGGAATGAGTAGGTTTGAATTGTTGCTCTATTCGCAAGTCGCTGAATAGTATAGAATTTGAGAATCATTCCCAAGGTGTAAAACATTCTTTCAAACGGATTGTTCCGACGTCATTTGTGCTATAATCCGCGCCCAATCGGTTTTGATAATTTAAGAAAAAAGGAAATAGAAATGTCGCTCTTTATTACAGATGAGTGCATTAACTGCGATGTGTGCGAACCGGAATGCCCTAATGATGCCATTTCGCAAGGTGAAGAAATTTACGAAATCAATCCAAATTTGTGTACACAATGTGTAGGCCATTACGATGAGCCTCAGTGCCAACAGGTATGCCCTGTCGACTGTATCTTGATCGATGAAGAGCATCCTGAAACGCACGAAGAACTGATGGCTAAGTATGAAAAAATCATTCAGTTTAAATAAATAGCGTTTAAAAGCAAAGGCTTGGGTATTTTTAAAGAAATAAATGAAAAAAAATCTTGACGGGAATCTGAGTTGCCAATAAACTAGTGTTCTCTTTTGGAGGGATTCCCGAGCGGTCAAAGGGGGCAGACTGTAAATCTGTTGCGTGAGCTTCGAAGGTTCGAATCCTTCTCCCTCCACCAAAAATTCTTACTTGGAGCAAAAAAGTGAGTATGCGGGTGTAGCTCAATGGTAGAGTAGAAGCCTTCCAAGCTTACGGTGAGGGTTCGATTCCCTTCACCCGCTCCAAACAATTTCGCCCATGTAGCTCAGGGGTAGAGCACTCCCTTGGTAAGGGAGAGGTCGGCAGTTCAAATCTGCCCATGGGCACCATCTCATTATTACCCTTTCTTTCAAAAAGCTATAGATTATAGGATATTGCCATGGCTAAGGAAAAATTTGAACGTAGCAAAC
>NZ_KV810258.1:0-1038 GCF_001812735.1 Neisseria sp. HMSC069H12 | reverse complement strand
TACCGCCTATGGCAGGCATGTGGTTTAACGGTATCATGGCATCCTACTCTGGATACAATGCAATGCAAGGCTGGGGAAGCGGTCAGCCTGCAACACCGCCGGGGATGAATAGCCAACAGCAGCAGACTAATCATAATGTTCAGAATCGAGATGGCAATTCAGCCAATAATGGTAATTATGATCCAAGTCCACGACATACATGGACAACTGGTGGTATCCAGCAGACAAGAAGTACATCTACCGATGCCATGAAACAACCTGGGCAGCCTGGCAAAGGAAATAATCCATCCTAATCTAGTATTTTTACATTTGAATATTAAATATCTAAGAAACAAAAGATTGGACTTATAATGAAAAAATTACTTTTAGTACTATTAGGGCTAGTTAGCCTAAATATTTATGCCAACGGTTGTGGCGGAGAATACCAGCCTGCAACAGGTACTTGTCGCATTATCGATAGTTCGGGTCGACAGATTCTATATAACGTAGGAAGACCACAGTCTTCGAATAACGGTTACACTCAGAGCCAACCACGTGTTGTCAATATCAATGTTCCTTCAAAATACGGAGCATGGGCAATCAATCCCAAAACAGGTATTTCAGGTGGCGCACTTGATATGGATTCACTTGAGGCTGCAAAAAAGCTGGCCATTAAAACCTGCGAAGAAGGTGGAACGAATAAACCGTGTAAAGTTCAAGCCTGGGTTCGCAACGGCTGTATCGCCGTTGCTCAAGCAAAAGATGGTTCAGCTTTTTTTGGCATAAACGACCCGGGTATGGCTGAAGCGGAGGCATTAAGAAAATGTCGAAAACGTGGAGCTTTACAATGCAGAATCATTACTCCTGAAGGTTGCTCTATGCCGAAATTCTAATAGACCAAAGGCCGTCTATTGTTCAGACGGTCTTTTATGCCCTCCTATCATCCCAATTCTATTTTAACGAGTACGACACTATGAAAAATTTATCCATTTTTGTTTTAACAGCGGCTCTGCTACCGTTTTCTATGCCTGTAGTCAACGCTTCAGATATTGCCGGCAA
>NZ_KV810257.1:0-1906 GCF_001812735.1 Neisseria sp. HMSC069H12 | reverse complement strand
ATGCCGATATAGACGGTCATTTTCTTTTTGCGCACGTCGGTGAGCAGGAAGTCATCGGCGGAGGAGGCGGCGTCAATGACGGGGTTGATCCACGGGTTGAGCGGCTCTTTAAACGTGCCCATGATGGAACCGAAGGTTTCCTTTTCACAGTATTCTCACAGTATTCCTTGTCTTGTATTCTGAAAAGGCCGTCTGAAAACTGTTTTTCAGACGGCCTTTCGATTCGGTTCAACATCTTCGCTTACGAAATCATCATCCCGCGCGATTGGGATTGCGCCAACTGCCTTTGTTGCGTTTCATATTCAAACTGCTGCGCCGTCTGCTGGATTTGATTCAGGCTTTCTGCTGTCGGAGTAACGGCTGCCTTATCCATATTGACCACCGCCTCATTTAGGTCGGGAGATTCGTGGGCGATACTGATTTCTCTGGTGCGTTCGTCAACGTCAATCAGCGATACGCCGCGCAGCCCTTGTGCGTAACCTGCCGCCGCCATGGACATGCCAATCCTGTCCAAATCTTCTTCACGGTAAGGGATGTTTTCATGTCGACAAAAATCAACGAAACATTCTTTTCCCTGATGGTAGATGTTTTGCGCGTATTGGGGCATGTCTTCGATCTTAAGAGAATGAAGCTGGGAATATTGGTTGTTCTGTTGTCCATTTTCTTGCACCATCATATTTTCCAAATACCAAAATGGGGCTATTCTATCCCAAAATTTATCTACGCTTTCATTATGTCCTAGTGTGTAATCTTTACCTCGAAAGCTAACAGTTACTGATGCATCTTTAGATTTATGTTTCACAATTTGGTCGAGAAATGGTTTAATTTGTCTGTCAGGGCGATCCCTTTCTAAAGCTGTTCCATCAAAATCTTTATCTGCCAAACCAATGAAGCCCAATCCTTTGCCGGAGAAATCAATGCAACTGTCCCAAACCGCATGGTAATTTTTTCCAAACCCTGGTATTTTTTCTTCCCTAACAGCATTTTCATAGTTCTGTATTTTATCAAATTGGTCTTTAGTAATATCAACTGTAATTGAACTTATTAGATTTCCTTTGCTGCTTCTGTAATTTTTCCAATCATCTGGACTAATGTTATCTTTAGCAGTTTTTGTACTCCTTCCTGTTGACCATCCTGATGAAAATGATGGTTTCTCATCCAAGCTTTCATTGGGTTTGCGAGCTTCTAACCAAACATGCCCCCATTTGGAAGTTTCCCATTTTTGTGTTTTATCATTAAAATATGCTGCTCCCGATGGAGCAAATTTTACAGTTAATCTATAAGCTGAAGACATAACAACTTCCTTTCAGATAATTAGAAATTAATAAAACCAAAGTTTGTAAGGTATAATTTGAAAAGCCGTTCTGGCAATACCTGCTTCTTTTAAATATGTTTTAATTTCAATCGAACTCTCGTCTTTTAAATCACAGCGGTATCTCCCGTAAGACAAATCAAATCCTCCTAGAGAATAACTTCCACCCCAAGCATAAGGTTTATCAGGATTTTGAGAATCCCAACCATCCATTCCGGATAAATCTTTCATGGTATAATTTTTTTCATAAAACAAAATTTCTGAATCTTTTTCTATTTTATAGCATTTTATAGAAAATTTATAAGGAACAGTTTCCAGTTTGCCATTGAAAAATGCTTCACCATAATTTTGATATTCCGATTCGAAACCCAATATCATCAGATATGGTTTCTTAACCCAAGAGTTAACTTCATAGCTGACAATTTTTCCTTCTCCCATAGGTAGTTCGACAATTTTCGGACGAAAAAGCATCTCGGAAGTAAGGACTGTAACCGTATCACACTGTGCCAACAACAGGGTTGCTGTAATCCCCCCTGTCAATAAAATAACCTTCTTAGATTTCCAACGCATCATGCTTTCTCCTTATTTACATCT
>NZ_KV810256.1:0-621 GCF_001812735.1 Neisseria sp. HMSC069H12 | reverse complement strand
ACCGAAGCAAGATTCCAGCTAAATCCCCATCCTAAACAGGCATACCGCCTTAAAATCAAAATTAACGATGCACCCGGACCGTTGAAGTTGATGGGGAGTATGAGTGTAGGTTATGGAGCAAGAAATTGCTCGTATATTATTAATCGCATTGAAGGAGTGGCTGCCAATCCGGAAAAAGATTTGGAAATTGAAGTTCGCCAGCTAGCGGAGTTTGAATACGAAGCCATTGTCTATACTGATGCAATGCAGGATGAAAATTACTTTAATGAAGGTGTCTGCCATTGGCAGATAGAGGGATTCGGCTTGGGTTTTAAAGCAACAGGAGAGCCATCAGAGACTAGATTTAGTTTTGGAAATATTTTCAATGATTTGATAGAGAAAAAACATTAACCAAATATTATTGGAAATGGTCATATCCTTATTTTACACGGGAAGATGGTTCCATTTCTCCGGATTTTGTCAATTTCGGTATTACCTCTCCTGAACTGTATAGTGCCGAAGAACATAAAGAAATGTTCACCATAACCGTAACCCTTAAGGAAATCAAACCATGAGCAGCATTACCCGACAGCAGCAGGCCGATCTTGCGGTAGACGCCTGCAATATCTGTATCTTTACCGT
>NZ_KV810255.1:902-1323 GCF_001812735.1 Neisseria sp. HMSC069H12 | reverse complement strand
GTAAAATAAGGATATGACCATTTCCAATAATACTTAGTCAATGTTTTTTTCTCCAACAGGTTTCTCATTACATTACTGATGGTAAACCCTGTTTCCTCTTCTTTTCCCGTTGCCTTGAACGTTCCACCGAAGCCGTCAGGTTTCCAATGACAGACACCTTCACCAAAGTAATCTTCATCCTGTACGGCATCAAAATAGAAAGAGGCTTCATATTCATCTTTACCGACTTGACGAAGCGGAATATCGACGTATTTCCTAGGGTGAGACGTTACGCCTTCGATATGATTGATAACATACGAGCAATCCCGTGCCATATAGCGGATATAGGTATCATTCATCGACACCAACGGCCCTGGCGCATCGTTGATTTTGATTCTAAGACGGTAAGCCTGTTTGGGATGGGGATTTAGCTGGAATCTTG
>NZ_KV810255.1:0-802 GCF_001812735.1 Neisseria sp. HMSC069H12 | reverse complement strand
CTGAAAAACAGGTTTCAGACGGCCTTAATTATAGCGGAAGTGATGTATAAGAGAATTTGTCGACAGATTAACGGTAAAACCTCGGATGGCAAGGTATTGCAAACATCTACGGCAAAGTCGGCCTGCTGCTGTCTAGTAATATTACTCATGATTGAATTTCCTCAAGGGTTACAGTTATGGTAAACATTTCTTTATGTTCTTCGGCACTATAAATTTCGGGCGATTCAATTCCAAAATCAACGGAATCGGTGTAAAGAGTACCATCTTCTTTTCTAGAATAAGGATATGACCATTTCCAATAATATTTGGTCAGTGTCTTTTCTTCTAATAAGTGTTTCATTATGTCGCTGAAATTGAATTCTGTTTCTTCAGGACTTCCTGTAGCTTTCAATGAAACGCCAAAACCTTCAAGCTGCCAGTGACAGATTCCTTCCCCGAAGTAGTCTTCATCCAATAATGCGTCTGCATAAACCACAGTTTCATATTCAAAATCCCCAAGCTGGCGGATATCGGTTTGTAAATCCTTTTCAGGTTTAGCTGGTGCACCTTCGATTTGATTGATGATGTACGTACAATTTTCGGCTTTATAGCCGACCCCAAATTTACCTATCAGTTTCAGCGGCCCCGGTGCGTCGTTGATTTTGATTCTGAGGCGGTATATCTGTTTGGGATGGGGATTTAGCTGGAATCTTGCTTCGGTTTGTTCCTGAATACTCATGCTTTTCTCCGAACCGCCGCAGGCATTCAGGCTGAGTACTGAAAATACGGCGGCGGTCATTAATGCGGTCATCGGTTTCATCAA
>NZ_KV810254.1:0-1671 GCF_001812735.1 Neisseria sp. HMSC069H12 | reverse complement strand
ACCTGGACAAATGGAGACTTTACATTGGGTAATAACTGAAAACAGCCGAATCCCTGTGCTTGGGTCTCAGTCCGTCTGAAAACTTGAAAGAAGCAGCCGTCTGTTAAATATGCGATAATGCGGAAGATTTCATGGGTGTGGTAGGAACATGGTTGTGATTGTCCGACGAGGATGATGTCGGGCAACGATGGAATCGGTTTGCTTGAAACGCCCGCCTGTTGCGGGCTTTTTTATGGGAAGGAATGGTCATGCCTAATCCGCTTTATCGGCAACATATTATTTCAATTTCAGATTTGACGACGGAGCAGCTCGAATTGCTGCTTCAGACGGCCTTGAAGTTGAAAAAGCAGCCTCGTGAAGATTTGCTTGAGGGTAAATTGATTGGATCGTGCTTTTTTGAACCGTCCACCCGTACGCGTTTGTCTTTTGAAACCGCGGTACAGCGTTTGGGTGGGAAAGTTATCGGTTTTTCTGATGGTGCGAATACCAGCGCGAAAAAGGGTGAAACGCTTGCAGATACTGCGAGGATTATTTCTAGCTATACGGATGCGATTATTCAGCGACACCCTAAAGACGGTGCGGCCCGTGTGGCGGCCGAGTTTTCGAGCGTACCTGTGATTAATGCCGGTGATGGTACCAACCAACATCCGAGCCAGACGCTTTTGGATTTGGTAACGATTTATGAAACACAAGGTAGCTTGAGCAATTTGAAAATTGCGATGGCCGGTGATTTGAAATATGGCCGTACAGTACACTCATTGTGTCAGGCACTGAAGCGTTGGGGTTGTGAGTTTGCATTTGTTTCCCCTCCCAGCTTGGCGATGCCGGACTATATTACTGAAGAGCTGGAGGAGGCTGGTTGCCCTTACCAAGTTTTGTCCAGCTTGGAAGAAGCGGTCGAATGGGCGGATATTTTGTACATGACCCGTGTTCAGCGCGAACGTTTTGATGAGCAGGAATTTGCCAAAATTCAGGGTAAGTTCAATCTTGATGCGTCAATGTTGGCAAACGCCAAACCCAATTTGCGCGTCTTGCATCCTTTACCGAGGGTAGATGAAATTCATCCGGATGTAGATAAAACACCTCATGCCTATTATTTTGAACAGGCAACCAATGGCGTGTATGCACGGATGGCGATTTTGTCTTTGGTATTGAACGAAGAAGTTTAAGGAGCGAGAGATGGAAAACTCAAAACTCAGCGTTGAAGCGATTGAACAAGGTACGGTAATTGACCATATTCCTGCCGGTAAAGGCTTGGCCATTCTAAGACAGTTTAAGCTGCTGCATTATGGCAGTGCGGTTACGGTCGGCTTTAATTTGCCCAGCAAAACGCAAGGAAGCAAAGACATTATCAAAGTCAGCGGCGTATGGTTGGATGCCAATGCGGCCAACCGTTTGGCTTTATTTGCCCCTGAAGCAGTGGTAAACAAAATCGATCAGTTTAAAGTGATCGACAAACAGCATTTGTCATTGCCGGACGAAATTTCAGAAGTATTCCGCTGCCCGAATACCAATTGTGCCAGTCATGGCGAGCCGGTCATCAGCCGTTTTTATGTCCGTTCACATAATGGTCAGACACGTTTGAAATGCCATTATTGCGAGAAAACCTTCTCGCGTGATTCGGTTGCCGAAGCCTGATATGTAGAAACTAGTAGCGTTGTTTACAGTATT
>NZ_KV810253.1:19060-56630 GCF_001812735.1 Neisseria sp. HMSC069H12 | reverse complement strand
ACGGCGGAGTCGGTTTTGTTGATGTGCTGACCGCCCGCGCCGGATGCGCGGAAGGTGTCGATGCGCAGGTCGGCGGGGTTCAATTCGATGTCTTCGAGTTCGTCCGCTTCGGGCATGACGGCAACGGTACAGGCGGAGGTGTGGATACGGCCTTGGCTTTCGGTAGCAGGGACGCGTTGCACGCGGTGGCCGCCGGATTCAAATTTCAGACGGCTGTATGCGCCCAAGCCGATAATGCGGGCGATGACTTCTTTATAGCCGCCCAATTCGCTTTCATTGGCGGAAACGATTTCGACCTGCCAGCGGTTGCGCTCGGCGTAGCGGCTGTACATACGCAGCAAATCGCCGGCAAACAGCGCGGCTTCGTCGCCACCCGTTCCGGCGCGTACTTCGATAAAGATGTTTTTGTCGTCGTCGGCATCTTTGGGCAGCAGCAATTTTTGCAACTCGGTATCGAGTTCGTCGATTTTGGCTTTTGCAGCTTCGATTTCTTCGGCGGCAAAGTCTTTCATTTCAGGGTCGGACAGCATTTCTTCGGCATCTGCCAAGTCGCTTTGTGCCAGCTGATAGTTTTGGAACACTTCGACGACGGGGGTCAATTCGGCGTGTTCGCGTGTGAGTTTGCGGTAGTTGTCCATGTCGGACGTGGCTTCAGGCTGACCAAGCAGGTGCGTGACTTCTTCCAGTCGGTCGCTGAGTTGTTGTAGTTTTTCTAAAATAGACGGCTTCATAAATTTTCCAAAATACAGATGCCGTCGGGTGGTCTGCAACGGCGAAATAAGGAGTCATTATAATGGGTTTGAATGAAAATTCAAAAAGATATGATTGATTGGAAAGGCCGTCTGAAACTTGTTTTTGAGTTTCAGACGGCCTTTTTTCCATGTGGGTTTATTTAGGCGCAGCCAAGATGCCTGTTTGGTTCAGCAGGAATAAAACGGTAAACCCGGTCAGGTAAATCAAGCCGAGGATGGCGAGGAAGTTCATGCCCATGGTCAGTTTGTGGCGTTTGTCGCCTTTGACGAGGCGGTAGTTCAACCAAGCGAACACAGGGGCTGAAACGAAGGCGGTGATCATGGCGAATTTGAGCAGCTCGGCCATCGCGCTGTTGAACCAGAAAATCACGGCCAAGCCCGAACCTGCAACCCAGACGTTCCAGGCAAACAATTCGGCATTGCCGGTTTTGTCTTTGCCGCGCAGCAGGCGTACCGGTTCGGCAATCGCGCGGGCGTAGCCGTCCACTACGGTAATGGTGGTGCCGTACATGCAGGCGAAGGCGATAAACGCTACTAAGGGACGCGACCAGTCGCCGATGGTCACGGCGTACATATTAATCAGCTGGCCGACATATTTGCCACCGGCCATTTGTACGGCTTCGCCGTTGCCGTATTGGACATATGCACCCAAGGCCAAGAAGACGACCGCCAACACTGCGCTGGTGATGTAGCCGACGTTGAAGTCGAAAATACCGTCGCGGTAGCTGGAAGGATTGATGCGTTGTTTTTCCGTTACCCACAAAGAGTTGATGGCGGAAATTTCAATTGGCGCAGGCATCCAGCCCATCAGTGCGATTAAGAAGCCCAAGCCGGTCAGCGTCCATGGGGTAGGCTCGATAAAGTCGGGCTTCATCTGCATACCGCGAGACATGGCCACGGCTGCCGCGGCGACGGTGGCAATGGTCAGGCTGACGATGATGATTTTGGAAACGTTGTCCAATGCTTTATAGCGGCCGCTTGCCAAAATCAGCAGGCAGGAAGCCATGATCAGGGCGGACACTATACCGGTATCGAGAGTCAGTGATGGGATTGCCATTTTGACGATGGCGGCGGTAACGATGGCAACCGCACCCGCGTTAATCGTTGCCGATGCAATACACAAAATCAAAAATACCCACAAATAAACGCGGCTTTTTTCGGCATAGCCTTCAATCAGGCTTTTGCCCATATCCAGCGTGTAATGTGCGCTGAAGCGGAAAAACGGGTATTTGAACAGGTTGGTCAGAATAATAATCAACGCAAGCTGCCAGCCGTAAAGCGCACCTGCCTGCGTGGAGGCGATAAGGTGCGATCCGCCGACCGCTGCCGAAGCCATCATGATGCCCGGGCCGAGGGCATTAATTTTGCTCTTCCAAGTAGAGGAGTGTGTATGTTGTTCTGCCATAAGTATTTTCCGCCTGTTTCAGACGGCCTTATTATCAAAAAAAAGCATATTTTAACGTAAATAAAAAGTTTGCCCAATAATATGCGTAATACTTTTTATCAATCAAGGGGAAAATACGGTTTGAAAAAGCTGAAATAGGGGAATTAGCGATATTTTGTGCCAAAAACATTTTTTCAGACGGCCTTGTATCGCTTTTTATTCATGAATATAGGGTAGGGGAGGCAGAGTGTGTTGGTTTGGAAACGAAATGGCAGGGCAAGGCTTTTTGATGCTTTGAGGAGGGCATATTAAGGGGAAGTATGGAGCAGGGAATCCACGTTTTGCTCGGTGATTTCAGCCAGTTGCGCCAGCGGTATGCCGCGCAATTCGGCGGCAATTTCGGCGATACGGCGGATGTTGGCTGGTGTATTGGTTTCATGGCCGAGCATAAAAGGGCTGTCGGTTTCGAGAATGAAATCCGTGTCGTTTAAAGCTTGTAAGGCGGCACGGACTTTTTTTGCATTGGGATTGAGTAGCAGCGAGCCTATGCCGATTTTGAAGCCGAGTTTCACCAAAATCCGCGCTTCTTCTACGCTGCCGGAGAAGGCGTGAACGATACCGCCTTGCGTGAAGCCGGCAGTTTTGACGGCGGCGGCAATGGTGGCAGTGGCTTTCAGATTGTGGATGATGACGCGGCGGTTGAGTTTTTGGGCGAGGGTAAGTTGGCGGATAAAGACGTTGGTCTGCGTGTCGCGTTGCGCTTGGGTTTGCTCTTTGCCATAAAAATCCAAGCCGATTTCGCCAACCCATGCTTGCGGATGCCGGATTAATTCGGACTCTAACTCCTGGAATACCGCTTCGTTGAGGCCGTCTGAAAACCATGGGTGAATGCCTAAAGCGATATGGATATTTTCAGACGGCCTTTCCAACTGCGCAACTTCCTGCCAATCCTTGTGAGATGTTGCCGGTACGATAAAACGCGCTACGCCGACGGCTTGCGCTTTGGCAAGCACGGTAGGCAGCGTGTTGGCAAGTTTGGGATCGGCAAGATGGCAGTGGGTGTCGGTAAAAGTCATGTTTAATGGCGGTTACAGCAGATTTAATTGTCGTAATTCCTGTTGCACCTTATCTGCATTCCAGTCATGAGATACGGCAAGGGTCATCAGCGCAGTGGCGGTTTCAAGGTTGCATTTGCCGCCATTAATAATGCCTGCCTGACGCAAAGCATCGCCTTGGGCATAAACGGCAGCGGCGCAACCTTGCGGCACTTGGCTGATGTTGAGCAGCAATTTGCCTTGTTGCGTAAAGGCTTGGACGGCTCGGACAAACGCATCGTCGCTCGGCGCATTGCCATGGCCGTAGCTTTGCAGAATCAGGGCTTGGGTGGAAAGATGGGGCAGGCCGTCTGAAAGTTCTTGCGCGGCATAACCGGGAATCAGCGTGCGGACGGAAACTTTGGCTTCAGGGTTTGGAAGACGCGGTTTGAGGCCGTCTGAATGTTGGGTCAGGGCGGTACGGATATTGTGCCAACCTTTGTTTTCCTCCCATTCGGCGAGCGCGCCAAAATGCAGGTTATCAAAACCTGCGGCGGTCTCGGTGCTGACCTTGCTGCTGCCGACGGCGGGGAAGAGTTTGCCGTCAAAGGCAATGGACACTTGTTTGAGTTTGAGCGAGAAAGCGGAAACGGCGGTAGCAAGGTTGCGCGGTGCATCGCTGTTGGCAGCATCGTAAGGCCATTGCGAGCCGGTCAGGATAACGGGTTTGTCCAAACCTTGCAGCGAAAGGGCGAAGAGGTTGGCAGTATATGCCATGGTATCCGTGCCGTGCAGCACCAAAATGCCGTCATAGTCAGGCAGTTTGGCGATAATAAGCTCCAACCAGTCGCGTTGGTTTTGCAGCGTTACTGCGGAAGAATCGATGAGCGGCTGGCAAACGTGCCATTCGAAATCAAGGCCGTCTGAAAAGGGGGCAAGGGCTTTATCGACGAGGGCGGTGTCGGGACGCAGGCCGGCGCTGCTTTGGGTCATGCCGATGGTGCCGCCGGTGTAGAGGACGAAGATTTTTTGTTTCATGGTGTTTCTGATGAATGATTGAGGCCGTCTGAAAGCAAGGAAGTGTTTCAGACGGCCTGGAATGGTTTATTGATTGGTTTGTTTTTTGGCTTTTGCAGCGCGTTTTTCGTGTAATTTTTCACGGAAGAAGGTATGGCGGCGGTGTTTTCTCCACCAAATCCAGCCGACAATGACGGCACCGATGCCCAGTACCGCAAAGATACCGGATTGCAGGCTGTGCATTTTTTTCATCAGCCAGTCGGTATTGCGTGCGCCGTATTCGCCCAGATAAATCCAAACCGGAACGGAAATCAGCGCGGCCAAGCCGTCCATCAGGATAAAGCGCAGGTAGGAAACCTTGCGGCTGATGCCGGCGGTTACGAAAACGGCGGTACGCAGGCCGGGCAGGAAACGGGCGACGAATAAAACCCAGTTGCCGTATTTGTCGAATTTTTCCTGTACTTGGGCGTAGCGTTTGGGCGTCATCACGCGCGCAATCGGTTTGAATTTAAGGATTTTTTGCCCCCAAATCCGGCCGGCCGCAAACATAAAGCCATCGCCCGCCAATACGCCGAGCATACCGACAAGAAACATAATATGAGGGTTGGTATAACCCAGGCCGGAAATCACGCCGCCGGTTACCAGTGTCAAATCTTCAGGAATCGGCACGCCGAAGCCGCAAATAACCAAAACGAAAAACACGGCCGCATAGCCGTATTCAACGAAAAAAGATTCTAAAATAGCAAACATGGCCGCTGTCCCACGATAGATATTGATTGATAACTGGATTAATTTGGAATTTTACCAAAGATAAGGCCGTCTGAAAGCAATCACAAGCAGATATTGTTTAAATTTGACGGTAGTTTGCAAAAAATCTCAAAATTCGCACGTGGAAAGTTGGGATTTGAACAGATTTGGCAGGTACAATAGCCGCTGGTTTATCTTTCAAACCCGAAATGGCAGTCTGTTTTCAGACGGCCTGTTCAGGAAAATGAAATCATGAAATACAGAGATTTGCGAGAATTTATCGCCGGATTGGAAGCTGATGGCAAACTCAAGCGCATTCAGCATCCGGTGTCGCCGCATTTGGAAATGACCGAAATCGCCGACCGCGTGTTGCGTGCCGAGGGGCCGGCGTTGTTGTTTGAAAACCCGATTAAGCCTGACGGTACGCATTATGATTATCCCGTCTTGGCGAATCTGTTTGGTACGCCCGAACGCGTGGCACTGGGCATGGGTGCGGACAGTGTGTCCAAGCTACGCGAAATCGGGCAGACGCTGGCGTATTTGAAAGAACCCGAACCGCCCAAAGGCATCAAAGACGCGTTTTCCAAGCTGCCGTTGCTGAAAGATATTTGGAGCATGGCGCCGAACGTGGTGAAAAACGCGCCGTGTCAGGAAATCGTGTGGGAAGGTGAAGACGTTGATTTGTATAAACTTCCGATTCAGCATTGCTGGCCGGAAGACGTTGCGCCGCTGGTAACATGGGGCTTGACCGTAACGCGCGGTCCGCACAAAAAACGCCAAAACTTAGGCATTTACCGCCAACAACTAATCGGCAAAAACAAGCTGATCATGCGCTGGCTGTCGCATCGCGGCGGCGCGCTGGATTATCAGGAATTCCGCAAACTCAATCCCGATACGCCGTATCCCGTCGCCGTTGTGCTCGGTTGCGACCCTGCTACCATTTTGGGCGCGGTAACGCCTGTTCCAGATACCTTGAGCGAATACCAGTTTGCCGGACTGCTGCGCGGTTCGCGGACGGAGCTGGTGAAATGTATCGGCAATGATTTGCAAGTGCCTGCCCGTGCCGAAATCGTATTGGAAGGCGTGATTCATCCAAACGAAACCGCGCTGGAAGGCCCATACGGCGACCACACGGGCTATTACAACGAGCAGGACCATTTCCCCGTGTTTACGGTCGAGCGCATCACCATGCGCGAAAACCCGATTTACCACTCCACCTACACGGGCAAACCACCCGATGAACCCGCCGTTTTGGGCGTGGCGTTGAACGAAGTGTTCGTACCGCTCTTGCAAAAGCAGTTCCCCGAAATCACCGATTTCTACCTGCCGCCCGAAGGCTGCTCCTACCGCATGGCGGTGGTCAGCATGAAAAAACAATACGCCGGACACGCCAAGCGCGTGATGATGGGCTGCTGGTCGTTCCTGCGTCAGTTTATGTACACCAAATTCATCATCGTGGTTGATGACGATGTGAACGTGCGCGACTGGAAAGAAGTCATCTGGGCAGTAACCACGCGCATGGACCCCGTGCGCGACACCGTTTTGGTGGAAAACACGCCCATCGACTACCTCGACTTCGCCAGCCCCGTCAGCGGACTCGGAGGCAAAATGGGCTTAGATGCAACCAACAAATGGCCGGGCGAAACCGACCGCGAATGGGGACGGGTGATCCAAAAAGACCCTGCGGTTACGGCTAAGATTGATGAGATTTGGGGGGAGTTGGGGTTGTAGATGTCGGATTTATTGGAATTTCTACTTCAAATATTGATGGAAATGATTGGGTCTATGTTTGAGGGTACGGTAGAAATATTGAGGCTCGATTGGAGAAAAAGAAAACTCTCCAAAAAAGGCTTGATAATGTTGGTCATATGGTTTGCCATCATTGTTGCACTGATTGTGTATATGGTCATTCCTAAGTAAACATTTTATTCTGACAAGGTATCTGTTAAAAGGCCGTCTGAAACGTTTTGGGTTTCAGACGGCCTTTGATTTGAAAACTTAGCGCGGTTTGAGCCACTTCCATTGTTCTTGTATGGTTTCTTGCAGGGCTTTTTGTTTTTCTGCAGGTGTGTTCATGCCATTGGTCAAGCGGCTGTAGTCGAGGGTAATGGAAGGGTTTTGTACGGTTCCGCCGATTTTTAGGGGAATCGGTTTGTTTTTAGGTTGCAGCACGTTGCTGATAAGCAGGTTTTCCGATAGTTTTTGGGTATTCAAATCGGTATAGCCGCTGCTGACAACGTGCAGGCTGTCGGAAAACAGTTCGGTGTTGATATGATGGCTGATGCCTTTCTCGATTTCACTATTGAGGGTGAAATGATGGAAAGGGGTTTTGAGGTTTCTGTTGTCGATTTTTTCCGAAGAGATGCCGTTTTTCAGAATGCTGTCCATATCAATACCGTGCCATGCACCGTTGGTGATATCGAGGAGCAGGCTGCCGTTTAGGGCTTGTATCATTTGGGTGCGGTCGTTGCCGGTGGTTTTTATGTCGATAACGGCGTCGCCGCTGCCGCTGAAGCTGTGGAAACCGAACAGGTCTTGTAGTAACGGTTGAATTTGTATGCCTTTTGCGTTTTGCTGAAGGTGGTAGGAAGCAGGTTGGGTCGCCGCAATACTCAGGCCGCCCTCGGTTTTGCCGCCATAAAGCCCGGCTTTGAAACGGTGCAGGGCGATATGTTCTTTATCTGCGGTAAGCAGGGATTCGACGTTTTCAAGTTGCAGGCCGGCAGTTTGAATGCTGCCGATTTGGAGGTTTGCCTCAATGTCGGGCAGCCAGGATTTGGCCAGCAGGGAAGGAAGACTGAGTGACGGCTGGGTTTTCAGGTCTTCTAAGTAAGGGGTCAGATTAAGTTTTTGTAAGGCGATACCGGCGTCAAGGTGCGGGCGCGGTTGGGCATCGCGTTGGTATTTAAAGGCCAAGGCGAGGGCCTGCCTGTCAAATGCGCCTTTCAGACGGCCTTCCCATGTATTCAGGCTGAAGTTGGCTTGCCCTTCGAGTGTGCTGATGAAGCGTGGACGGGGAAGGCGGTTGATGGTGTCTTGCAGGGTGCTGAGGTGCAGTTTGGGCGCATCAATACCTTTGCCTTTTTGCCAAACCAACGGGCTGGAAAAGGTAAAGTTGGTTTGGAGGCGGTCGTTTTTATGGCTGCCTTTGAGTTCAAAATTGGCGGCGGTCAAAACGGTTGCGTAGAGGTTGGCTTTGTCCAGTTTGAATGAGCCGTCCCATTGGTTGTTTTCGCTGCCGGCGGTCAATGCGCCGTTGAGTGTATTAAGGTGTAAATAGCCGTTTTTGAATTGCAATAAGGGCGAACGTGCGTTGATATGCAAGTTTTGAAAGCCGCTTTCGGCTTGCAGATTGAAGTCGCGGAGTAGGGCGGTTTGGTTTTGCCAATTAAGGCTGCCTGCGATTTGGGCATCCAGTTTGTTTTTGAGTAATACGGTTTGCAGGTTCAGCTTAAGGGCGGGAACACTCCAACCGGCATTGTTGGGTACCAGATAGCCTGCACCCTGCCAACTGATAGGATTGCCGATGTTTTGCAGTGTGCCGCTGATGTCGAAGGGACGGCCGTCTGAATCGGCTTGCTGCAGGGAAAATTGCAGATTGTTTAAGGCAATATTTTGCTCTTTAGTGTGATAACGGATGCTGCCGTTATTGATGATGATGCGGTTGAGCTGAAAACTTTCTTTTGACGATGGGTTTTGTTGCAGGCAGGCGGGCAGATGGTGTTTTGAGTCCAGTGTCAGTGTCGGGTTTAAAAGAATCCATTTCTCAATTATGGGCGCATCCGACCATAGGCTGCTCCAGCCAAAGCCCATTTTGGACTCGGCGATGTTCAACGTCGGCGTGTCAGGTTCGGAAGAGGAAAGGCTGAGGTCTTTTAAAATCAGCGTGGGGCGCGGCAGCCATTTTCTGCTGATAGTGGTGTTGTATTTGATTTGGCAGCCATGGGCGGAAAAGTTTTTTTGTATGAATGCGTCGATGTTTTCTGTGTTGAATATGCGGAACATTAAGGCACTCAATACCGCCGCGAGGCATAAAAGCGCGGTAATGCTGAAAACCAGGGTTTTCAGCCAAAATTTTCCTGAGTGCAACATGGAATGAACAGACAATTCAGATTCTCGCTTTGATGGGAGCTTTAAGGAGTGATTGGGAGTTTAAGCCTTGCTGCTTAAGCGTGTGGAAGTATAACACAGAGTGAGCCTGGTTTCAGACGGCATGGGCATGTGAATAAAAACACCGCCTAAAGGCGGTGTTGATTTTAAGCATAAATTATTTACGCAGACCCAGGCGGGTAATCAGTGAACGGTAAGTATCAGGCTGAGTACGGCGCAGGTAAGACAGCAGGCGACGACGTTGGCTAACCATTTTCAACAGGCCGCGACGGCTGTGGTGGTCTTTAGGGTTAGCTTTGAAGTGAGGAGTCAGGTCGTTGATGCGGAAAGTCAACAGAGCGACTTGTACTTCAGAAGAACCGGTATCGCCTTCTTTGCGTTGGAAATCTTTAACAATTTGTGCTTTTTGTTCTACGGTCAATGCCATGATGGATAACTCCGAAAATAAAAGAACCTTTTCAGGTTCGGACAAGTTTGCCAAGCCAAACGACCTAAGCAAACTCCTAAGTGTCTTTTTATAAAGACGGGCGGATTATGCCACAATTTGTCTTTGTGTGCCACATCTTTTCAGACGGCCAAAAAAAGCGGCGATACCTTCCAGTACCGCCAAAGCTGCTTTGGTGATAAAACTAAACTTTATTTGCTTGCGCAGCGGAAGCCTAAGTTATTTAAAACATATTTGGATTGCAGGCTGGTACGGATGCCGTAGCGCAAGAAAGCCGCATAGTTGGATGGGTCGCTTGAGCCTACGGATGCGCCGCTACAGAACATTTGGGTGTTGGACGAACCGGCTGAGAGTTGGCTGCTGTTGAAGTCTTCAGTCCATTCCCAAATCAGGCCATGCATATCGTATACGCCCCAGTAGTTGGGTTTGTTTTTACCGATGTCGTGCAGGCCGTTGCGGCCGCCGTCTGCATACCAATCCAAGATGGTGCGGTTATAGCCAGGCTCGGCAGAGCCGTCTTTTTGAGTGGCAGAAGCCAAGCCTGCAAATTCCCACTCGTCAATAGTCGGCAGGCGTTTACCTTTGGAAACGCAGTAGGCATTCGCGGCGAACCATGAAACATTGGTTACCGGATGTTTGAGTTCGCTGGCTTTAGGAGCAAAACTGTTGCTGCCGTTCTTTACCCAATGTTTCAGGTAAGCTTTTTCAGCATGTCTGGAACTGATTTTGCCTTTTTGCCATTGCGGATGCGTGTTCACAAATTCGGCAAACTCAGCATTAGTCACCGGATATTTGTCAAGCTGGAAGGGTTTGACTTTAATAAGGGAAGTTTCTTTTTTGAGATAGAGAGGACGGTAGCTGCCTCCTTCGATTTTTACCATTTCGGCAGCAAATGTATTGCCGCAGATTAAGGCACTGCCTAAGAGGAGGAGTCGTATGAGTTTCATGGTACGCCCTTATTATCGATTGAAACAGAAAATTTATTTTTCAGATAGCCTAATCATAACAAGGCCGTCTGAAAAATCAATCTGTCTGATTTGAACAGGAAGATTAATCGTGATGGAAGCCACTGCTGCTCTAAAGAGTAGGGCAGCAGTGGCTTGGCGTATTAAACCGAGAGATTATTTAGCGGCTTCAGAAGCACCAGACGCAGCTGCTGGAGCAGAAGCGGCAGCACCGGCAGGTTGGTAAACGGTGTCGCTCAGTTTTTTGGTCATGATTTCAGGGTTTTCATCACCCTCAACTTTCAATTGACCCAAAGCACCTTTGTTGAACGCACGGAAGAGAGAGTGGTCAACCACAGTGTAGCTGCCTGGAACGTCGACTTTGAATTCGATCATGGCGGCGCCACCGGCAGGAATCAGGGTACTTTGTACGTTTTCGTTGATCAGTTTACCACCTTCAACATATACTTTGTCGAAGATTTCGCCGATAACGTGGAAAGAAGATACCAAGTTAGGACCACCGTTACCAACGTACATACGAACAGTTTCACCAGTTTTAGCTTTCAGAGCGTTGTCGCCGGCGATAGAGCCTACGTGACCGTTGAATACAACGTATTCAGGTTGTTCAGCAATCGCTTTATCCATATCGAAAGGCTGCAGGCCTTGAGCACCTTTTTTACCTTTAGTATAGAAGTCGCCTTGTACGATGTAGAACTCTTTGTCCACTTTAGGCAGACCTTCTTTAGGTTCAACCAAGATCAAACCGTACATACCGTTGGCGATGTGCATACCTACAGGAGCAACGGCACAGTGGTAGATGTACAAACCAGCTTGCAGTGCTTTGAAGCTGAAGGTAGAAGTGTGGCCTGGGGCAGTAAAGGTAGCTTCTGCACCACCGCCTGGGCCGGTTGCAGCGTGGAAGTCAACGTTATGAGGAACAGTAGAAGAAGGATTGTTAGAGAATTCAACTTCAACAGTATCGCCTTCACGTACACGGATCATTTGACCTGGAACGTCGCCGTTGAATGTCCAGTAGTGGTACTCAACACCGTCTTCCATGGTCATGGTTTTTTCGACGGTTTCCATTTTAACGCGTACTTTAGCCGGATGATCGCGATCAGTTGGAGGTGGAACTTCCGGAGCGTGAGTTACGATAGCATCGATTACAGGCAGTTCTGAAGAAGGAGTCTCGGCAGCAGCTTGTGAGTCAGAAGCAGCAGCAGGAGCTTCGGCAGAAGCGGTGGCAGCCGGAGTTTCAGCTGGTTTAGCAGCTTGTTCGCCGCATGCGGCCAGTGCAAATACAGAAGCGATAAGTGCAGCTAAGGTTTGGCGTTTCATGTTTAAAGTTTCCTTATTGTAAGAAAAGTTAAGTATCCTGATAGGATGGTTTGAAATTTTGTATGATTATGTAGGCGCTTGTTTGGGTGTATTTTGACATAAATCAAATTGTTCAATGAATATGAATCTTTTAATCCTTAAATACTCCTTTAGTAGTATAAAAAGCTAAACCGAAAAGTTTATTTTTGTGTGAAAATGTTAGTGTGGGCTTAACACAAAATATAACAAAGGAGGAGTTATACAGGATAATAGGAATCAATATCATGTAAGTTAATGGTTTTAAAGGAATATTATTGACAAAATATTTCTTTACTTTTAAAACCGTGATACAATCTTTAACATTCATATTTGATGAATTAATACCCAACCACTTTTTACCAAAATCAAGGAGTACTCAAAATGGGACAGTACAAGAAGCTTTGGTACTTGCTGTTTGCCGTACTGGCAGTATGCTTTACCATTCTTGGTTATATGGGTAGCGAGGTCTATAAAAAGGCTCCGCCATACCCTGAACAAGTCGTTTCTGCATCCGGCAAAGTCCTGATGACCAAAGACGATATTTTGGCAGGTCAATCTGCATGGCAAACTACCGGCGGTATGGAAGTTGGCTCTGTATTGGGTCACGGTGCATACCAAGCTCCGGACTGGACTGCCGACTGGCTGCACCGCGAGCTGGTTGCATGGTTGGATCTGACTGCGCAAGAAACTTACGGCAAAAAATTTGACGAAGTTTCTCCTGAGGAACAAGCTGTTCTGAAAACCCGTTTGGCTGACGAATACCGCAACCAAAGCCGTGTTAAGGAAGATGGTTCTGTCGTTGTCAGTGAAACTCGTGTGAAAGCGATCGAAAGCATCCTGCCTTACTACCACGGTGTGTACAGTGACGATCCTAAGTTCCAAACCACTCGCGAACACTTTGCAATGAAAAACAACACATTGCCAAGCCCAGAAGCGCGTGAAAAACTGTTCAACTTCTTCTTCTGGACTTCTTGGTCTGCTTCGACCAACCGTCCTAACGAGAACTTCACTTACACCAACAACTGGCCGCACGAGCCTTTGATCAACAACGTACCGACTACTGAAAACTACATGTGGTCTTTCACCAGCGTGGTATTGTTGCTGATGGGTATCGGCTTGCTGATGTGGGGTTACTCTTTCTTGACTAAGCATGAAGAGGTTGAAGTACCTACTGAAGATCCTATCTCTAAAGTACAACTGACTCCTTCTCAAAAAGCGTTGGGCAAATATGTATTCCTGACTGTTGCGTTGTTTGTCGTACAAGTACTGTTGGGTGGTTTGACCGCTCACTATACTGTCGAAGGTCAAGGCTTCTACGGTATCGATACCGCACTGGGCTTTGAAATGGCCGATTGGTTCCCATATGCATTGACTCGTACTTGGCACATCCAATCCGCTATTTTCTGGATTGCAACCGGCTTCCTGACAGCAGGTCTGTTCTTGGCTCCGATTGTGAACGGCGGTAAAGATCCTAAATTCCAACGTGCCGGTGTGAACTTCCTGTACATCGCCCTGTTCATCGTAGTCGGCGGTTCTTACGCAGGTAACTTCTTTGCTTTAACTCACATCATTCCACCTGAACTGAACTTCTGGTTCGGCCACCAAGGTTACGAATACTTGGATTTGGGTCGCTTCTGGCAACTTCTGCTGATGGTCGGCCTGCTGTTGTGGCTGTTCCTGATGCTGCGTTGTACTATCTCTGCCTTTAAAGAAAAAGGTACAGATAAAAACCTGTTGGCTATCTTCGTAGCTTCTATGGTCGGTGTGGGTGTGTTCTACGCTCCTGGCCTGTTCTACGGTGAGAAATCTCCAATCGCTGTGATGGAATACTGGCGTTGGTGGGTGGTTCACCTGTGGGTAGAAGGCTTCTTCGAAGTGTTCGCTACTGCCGCCTTCGCATTCATCTTCTACAACATGGGCTTTGTCCGCCGTAGTACTGCTACTGCTTCTACTCTGGCAGCTGCTGCAATCTTCATGTTGGGTGGTATTCCAGGTACATTGCACCACTTGTACTTCTCCGGCTCTACCTCTGCTTCTATGGCAATCGGTGCATGTTTCTCCGCTTTGGAAGTTGTACCTTTGGTTCTGCTGGGTCGAGAAGCTTACGAACACTGGTCTTACCAACACCTGTCCGACTGGGCAAAACGTCTGCGTTGGCCTCTGATGTGCTTCGTAGCAGTTGCCTTCTGGAACATGATCGGTGCCGGCGTATTCGGCTTCTTGATTAACCCGCCGATTTCCCTGTTCTACATCCAAGGTCTGAACACTACTGCAGTTCACGCTCACGCGGCTCTGTTTGGTGTGTATGGTTTCTTGGCTCTGGGCTTCGTATTGCTGGTTGCACGCTACCTGAAACCTAATGTTCAATTTGACGATAAACTGATGACTTGGGGTTTCTGGCTGCTGAACGGCGGTCTGGTGGGTATGATTGCCATCAGCCTGTTGCCGGTCGGCGTGATTCAAGCTTACGCTTCTATCACTCATGGTCTGTGGTATGCACGTAGCGAAGAGTTCCTGCAAATGGAAATCCTGGATACCCTGCGTTGGGTTCGTACCGCTGCTGACTTGATCTTCATCGGTGGTGCTGTCTGCGTTGCTATCCAAGCTACCAAAATTGTATTCAGCCACGATAAATAATCTTAAGCTGAATTAAATCGAAGGCCGTCTGAAAAGTTTTCAGACGGCCTTTCTGTTATAATTTCAACATTCTTAAATTGACAAGACAAAACATTATGTTTAACCAAGCTGCTCAAGAGCTGACCACTGTTCGCGATTTATTGCGTTTCGCCGTCAGCCGTTTTAATGATGCCGGACTGTTTTTCGGACATGGAAGTGATAATGCCCATGACGAGGCAGCCTATCTGATTTTGCACACTTTGAACCTGCCTTTGGATATGTTGGAGCCTTATTTGGATGCTAAATTGTTGCAAAGTGAGAAGGAGGAAGTGCTGTCGATTATCGAACGCCGCGCAGTTGAGCATATTCCTGCCGCGTATCTGACGCATCAGGCATGGCAGGGCGAGTTTGATTTTTATGTTGATGAGCGCGTTATTGTGCCTCGTTCTTTCATTTATGAATTGCTTGGCGACGGTATTCGTCCTTGGATTGAACATGATGAGTTGGTGCATCGAGCTTTAGATTTGTGTACCGGTAGTGGCTGTTTGGCCATTCAAATGGCGCATCACTATCCCGATGCACAAATTGATGCCGTTGATTTAAGCTTGGATGCGCTGGAAGTGGCCGCGATCAATATCGAAGATTATGGCTTGGAAGACCGCATCAGCTTGGTGCATACCGATTTGTTTGAAGGTTTGGATGAAACATACGACTTAATTGTTTCCAATCCTCCTTATGTCGATGCGGAATCTGTGGAAGCATTGCCTGACGAATACCTGCACGAGCCGGAATTGGCTTTGGGTAGTGGCGAAGATGGTTTGGACGCTACACGTCAAATCATTCTGCAAGCGGCGAAATATTTGAATCCGAAAGGTGTATTGCTGGTTGAAATCGGTCACAACCGTGAAGTATTGGAGGCTGCTTATCCTGAATTACCGTTTACTTGGTTGGAAACCAGCGGTGGCGATGGGTTTGTATTCCTGTTGACCCGCGAGCAATTACTGGGTGAAGAGTAGTTTATTTTGATGTAAATAAAACAAAGGCTGTCTGAAAAAGTTTCAGACGGCCTTTGTTTTGTATAATCTTTAATATTTAAAGAAAATACAAATGTCTATGGTATGCCGAATATGAAATCCAAGCAGGCTTTGAAACTATGGCTTATAATATTCGTCATAGTTTCTAATGTCAGTGAATTTTTATTACTGACTTTTTGTAGAACATATACTGCCAAACTCCATATTATGAATAATTATTTAAAATCAGGCCTGTTGGCTGCTGCCTTGTTCAGTATGCCCGTTGCCGCCTTTGCCCAGCAACATACCGTTTATTTCAATCAAAACGGTAAACTGACGGCGACCATGCCTTCGGTTGCTTATGTCCGCCAATACAAGATTGAGGCAGGCAAGGCGCAGGTGCAGGATTTTTACTATCCATCGATGAAAAAATATTCTGATCCTTATGAAGTACCTGCCAGTCAGATTAAGGTTTTTGTGCCGGCGTTGGATAATGGTACGCTGACCCTGTGGCATTTCAACGGTCAGAAAAAGATGGTCGGCAGCTATCGCAACGGCAAACCGCATGGCGAATGGGTCAACTGGTATCCAAACGGCAAAAAATCTGCGGTAATGCCTTATCAAAATGGCCTGAGTGAAGGCGTGGGTTCCCGCTATTACCGAAATGGTGTGAAAGAAAGCGAAATCCAATTTAAGCACGATAAAGCCAATGGCCATTGGAAACAATGGTATTCAGACGGCAGCCCGAAAACCGAAATGATGATGAACAATGATAAACCGACGGAGATCATCAGTTGGGATGAAAATGGCCGCATTGTGTCTGAATTGAGTATTCGTAACGGCAAACGCAGCGGCATTATTTTGGATTGGTATGATGATGGTGCGAAGAAATCTGAGTTGGTTTATAAAGACGACCAGTTGGTGAAAAAAACTTTTTGGGATACAGACGGATACGTTCTCGAATAATTTTGATAATAAAAAACCGCAGGCTCTGAACAGCTTGCGGTTTTTTTATTACATACAGCCTTTGTTTTGGCATAGGGTAAATAACGGTGCACCGCTTTCACGGATTTTTTTGCCGCCGTCCAAGTCGGTAAATTCCAAAATGGCAGCCGCTTCGATTACTTCGCCGCCCAGTTTGCGGATCAGCTCGATACCTGCCAGCATTGTGCCGCCGGTTGCCACCAAATCATCTACCAACAAAACGCGTGCACCCGGCTTGATGGCGTCGGTATGGATTTCTACCGTTGCTTCACCATATTCCAAAGCGTAACTTTGAGAAACCGTATCAAACGGTAGTTTGCCTTTTTTGCGGATGGGGACAAAGCCGACGTTCAGCTGATAGGCCAAAGCCGCGCCAATAATGAAGCCGCGCGCATCCAAGCCCGCCACGACATCAACTTTCTGCCCCATATAGCGGTAAACCAGTAAATCGACCAGCAGGCGGAAATATTCTGCGCTTTGCAAAACGGGAGTAATGTCATGAAACAAAATCCCTTTTTGCGGCCAGTTTTCAATTTTACGGATTTTGTCCGCCAAAGCTTCTACGCCCATTACTTCAGGATGAATCAACATCTCGACATTCCGAAATCAAAAAGTTTTTAACACGATATTGTAGCGGTCATATGCGGACTTGCCAAATTAATCGATACAATAGCCAAATTTTGCAACATGCCGTCTGAAATTCCGAGAAACATTGTGTTGTGTTATAATTTACAGGTACATACCATCGGCTGAACCACCATGCAAAATCATAAAAAAGGCAATATTTACATCATTTCTGCCGCTTCCGGCACAGGTAAAACGACCTTGGTGTCGCGCCTGTTGAAAAATCATGACGATATCCGTGTTTCCATTTCTCATACCACGCGCCAGCCGCGTGAGGGTGAGGCACATGGTGTGCATTACCACTTTGTTCCCAAAGAAGAATTTGAATCACTGATTGAGCAAAGAGCCTTTTTGGAACACGCCAATGTGTTCGGCAATTATTACGGCACCAGCATTGCCGGCGTGAATTCGTTGAGCGAAGAGGGCTATGACGTAATTTTGGAAATTGATGTGCAAGGTGCGGCGCAAGTGCGTAAATCGTTGCCTGAAGCCAGCAGCATTTTTATTCTGCCGCCTTCCTTTGAAGTTTTAGCGCAACGTTTGATCGGCCGTGGTACAGACAGCGAAGAAGTTATTCAAACACGCCTTTCAAAAGCCCGTCATGAGATTGAGCAATCCGTTTTGTTCGATTACGTCGTTGTGAATGACGATTTGGATCGTGCCGAAGCCGATTTGTTCCACATTATTAAAGCAGGCCGTCTGAAAAAATCCTCTCAACAGGGATTTATCTCAAACCTGTTGGAAAATTCGTAAAAAACAGCGAAAATAACCGTTTATTTGAAACATAGAAAGAAAGCAAGCAAACATGGCCCGTATTACTACTGAAGATTGCACAGGTAAAATCCCTAACCACTTCGACCTTACCCTTGTTGCCGCCCGTCGCGCACGCCAATTAGAAAACGGCAATACGCCTTTGGTTGACGACATCCGCAACAATAAACCAACCGTAACCGCCCTGCGCGAAATCGCTGCTGGACAAATCGGAATCGAGCTGCTGACCCGCAACAAATAAACCAACCGGCAAACCGATAAAACCGCCGCGCGGACTGTATCGGTGCGATATCACAACCGATACAGTCTGACGGCTTAAAAATAGCCATAAAAGGCCGTCTGAAAATGCCAGCCCCACTGCCTACCGCCCCCTATGATCCGTTGACAGCAGAAGCGCGCGAGCTTCTGTTTCGCACCGCATCCTATCTCAATACCAACGAGCAGGCCGAGCTTGAAAGAGCCGTTGCCTACGCTTTCCACGCCCATGACGGACAAACCCGTAAAAGCGGCGAACCCTACATCACCCATCCCCTTGCCGTTGCCACGCAGCTTGCAATTTGGCACATGGATGTTCAAGGCCTCTGCGCGGGCGTTATGCACGATGTATTGGAAGATACGGGTGTAACCAAAGTTGAAATGGCGGCAGAATTCGGCGATACCATTGCCGAAATGGTAGACGGCCTTTCCAAGCTGGAAAAACTCAAATTTGAAGATCATGCCGAGCATCAGGCGGAAAGTTTCCGCAAGCTTATCCTCGCCATGACTAAAGACGTGCGCGTCATCGTCGTCAAACTTGCCGACCGATTGCACAATATGCGTACCCTTGGCTCTATGCGTCCGGAAAAACGCCGCCGCATCGCCAAAGAAACCCTCGAAATCTATGCTCAAATTGCCAACCGCATTGGCCTGAACAATGCGTATCAAGAGCTTCAAGACTTATCGTTCCAAAACCTCCACCCAAGACGCTACGAAACCCTGAAAAAAGCCATGGACAACAGCCGCAAAAATCGCCGCGATGTTGTCGGCAAAGTGTTGCGTGCATTCAGTCAGCGTTTGGTCGGTGTCAATATTGAAGCCAAAATCAAAGGCCGCGAGAAAAACTTATACAGCATCCATCAAAAAATGCTGGCTAAAAAACTGCGTTTTGCCGAAGTAATGGATATCTACGGCTTTCGGGTCATTGTAAACAGTATCCCTGCCTGTTATGCCGCGTTGGGTGCATTGCATAATTTATACCATCCCAAGCCTGGCCGTTTCAAAGACTATATCGCCATTCCGAAAAGCAACGGCTACCAAAGCCTGCACACGACCTTGGTCGGCCCTTACGGTTTGCCGATCGAAGTGCAAATCCGTACGCGTGAAATGGACGCTGTGGCTGAGGGTGGTATTGCCGGCCATTGGATTTACAAATCCGGTGAAAATACTCCGGACCAAGCCGTCCTCTATATGAACCGATGGATGAAAAATATTCTTGACCTGCAAGCCAGCAGCTCAAATGCCATCGAATTTCTGGAGCATGTCAAAGTCGATTTGTTTCCCAACGAAGTCTATATCGTTACCCCGAAAGGCGATATCCTTACCTTGCCGAAAGGTGCAACGCCGATTGACTTTGCCTATGCCGTTCACACCAATATCGGTCATAAAACCGTTGCCGCGCGTATCAATAACGTCATGATGCCGTTGCGCACCAAGCTGAAAACCGGCGATACGGTAGAAATCATTACTTCCGAGCACGCCAAGCCTAATGTAGCATGGCTGAACTTTGCCGTTTCCAGCCGTGCGCGCAGCGCCATCCGCCAATACATTAAAAATCTGAATCGTCACGATGCCGTTGTTTTAGGTGAAAACCTGCTGCAAAAAGCTTTATCCAGTCTGTTGCCTAAAGACATCCTGCTTTCAGACGACCTCAAAGAAAAATACCTTGCCGATTTGAATACCAAACAAACCTCGTTTGAAGAGGTTCTCTACAATGTCGGTATGGGGCATACTTTGCCGGTACACGTTGCCATGCACATTGCCGAGTTGGCAGGCCAACATTTTGGCAGCGCGGTCAAACTCAGTCCGATCAAAGTCAACGATCAAGAAACCGGCCGGATTCATTTTGCCGAATGTTGCCATCCGATTCCCGGCGATGCGATCCGCGCCTTATTGGTCAAAGACAAGGGTATGATTATCCACCGTGATACCTGTCAAACTTTGGTCAAAGCCGATCCGGAAGAGCAACTCGATGCGGGTTGGGACAGTTTGCGCAATCAAACGTACCGCACCATCCTCAACGTCAAATCCGAAGATGCGCATGGTTTGCTTGCCTCAATGGCGCAAGCGATTTCCAATTCCGGTGCGGACATCGAATCTGTCGATACGCCGACCAAAGCGCAAGCAGGAACGGAAGGTTTTGTAGAATTTAAATTTACAATTAAAGTCAAAGACTTGGATCAGGTTAATCAGATTATTCATGCAATGCATGCCAATCCGAATATCCGTAAAGTGATTCGAGGATAATCTCGCGTTATAAGCAAAGGCCGTCTGAAAGCATTTTCAGACGGCCTTTTTGATGTTTACAAATAAAAGCTGTTGGCTTCTTTTTAAGAGGGTTTATGGCTTTTTTGTAATTGGATTGGGTTTAATTCAACCAAAAACGGAAAACCAAGAAGAAAACTAAGGCCAAAACACCGGCCCAAACCAGTAACATGAATCCGGCTACTGCCTGACCCAAGCGGTAAACAGGATTTTTGCGTTCGTCTTCGAGTAGGGGATTAGGTGTATCGTGCGGTTTGTCGGACATGATGAAGCTCTGATTGAATTATTGAATAAAAGCGTAAGGGTACGCCGATAGAAGCAAAGATTCAAGTGGGAATGATTATTGATAGAAGTCTTCGTCTTCATTCCACGCGGTTTTTAAGGCCGTCTGAATGGTGTCGGCGCCAAAGCCGCGATAGGCAAGGAAACGCGCTTGTTTTTGTTTTTCTTTCAAATCTTGAGCTTCCTGCTTGAATTTTTTACGCAAGACGGAAATGGCGGTTTGCAGCTCGTCCTCCCTATCGGGGAGGAACTCCCGACAATCGTCTGCATCGATACCTTGTTGCGCCAAGGCTTGCTTGAGGCGGAGCGTGCCGTAACGGTTACTCTTGCTGTGAATATAGGCTTCTGCATAACGCTGGTCGGATTGCCAATTTCGTTCGGCGAATTCGTCCAAAACCTTTTCCAATTCTTCTTCGCTTTCTGCGTGAGGAGCCAGTTTGCGTTTCAAGCCGACACGGCTGACTTCCTGACGGGAAAGAATATCCAAGGCGCGGGCGCGCAGGGATTTTTGGGGTTTCATGCAGAGGTCGTCTGAAAATATGCTTGAACAAATACTAAAAATAATGCCAATGCAGGGATAGGAATATAAAACCATAACCTAGCTGGAATACCTAAAAGCTTATTCTTTAGTGCCTTGTGATAATAGCAAGTAAAATCAGTAGAGCCTATTTGTTTATTCACATGAACTGATGATTTATAGATACTATAAGGTTTTAAAATACAAAGGAATCCAAATAATATAATTATCCATAATAATATAACGATACCTATAAGTACCAATATTTCATGAAAATTTTTTATTATTTTTATATGTGATAACCTGAAAAGAAATAGTGTGCCACTTCCTAATAAATAAAATCCTAATATTGCTTGGCAATATCCGATAATTTGTAAAAATTTTGGAATTTTAATTGGTTTGATGTTGTTATCATTGTCAAATTTGAAATACCCAGCTAATCTTTTGTAGTGATGAAATGCAACAGGTGCTTTCCTTCTTAGATATAGATCCATTAATTTTTCCTGCCGACCAAAATCTAAAGATAATCCTGTCGCTAACTTAAAATATTCTTTGGATAATGAGGTTTTAAGAAATTCTCTAGTCTTCTCATCGTGTCCATTAAAGTCATAAGATTCTTTCAATTTATTAATTTTATTTCTATTAAAATCATACCAAAATGATTTAATAGGTTTATAAAGTAATGATATAAGCAATATTAAATAAATAAATTTAAGAAAGTTTCCATTTATTCCTAATTCATTGATAATTTTAAAAATATCAGTCATAAGAATCTCCTTTTCTTAGCAACTGCTTCGGTTTTAATAATATTTAATTTATTATTATCGCTTTTCAGATGACCTTTCAAACTTTGGCAAAAGTCGTCTGAAAGCGATGTGCATCAAATAGAAAACAAGGATGCCGGTTATTCGTCGTCTTCCGCTTTTTTCGGCCGCAGATTTTCGTAGATTTCAGGCAGGGCGCGAATCAACAAATCAGGTTTGGTCGCTTTGTCTTGAGAGAGCAGGGTCATGTCGCCGTAGCCGAATGTTACGCCGACGCTGAAACAACCGGCCGCTTTGGCGGCAAGAATGTCATTTTTAGAGTCGCCCACCATCAGCATATTGGCAACGTTGATACCCAAAACTTCGGCCGCATGTTGAAGCGGCAATGGACTGGGTTTTTTCTCAGTCAGGCTGTCGCCGCCAAGAACCAAGCTGAAGTAGCCGTCGAGATTAAGCTGTTTCAGCAGCTCGGCTGCCAGCACTTCGTTTTTGTTGGTAATGACAACCAGAGGAATACCCAAGGACTTGAGCAGGCCGAGGCCGGCTTCGGTTTCAGGATAGGGGCGGGTAAAGTCGCTCAAGTGCTCGCGATAATATTTCATAAAGAACACAAAACCTTTTTCCCAGATTTCAGGATCGGCTTCTTTTTCACGATCATTGGTAATGACGCGATGAACCAGCTTGCTGATGCCGTCGCCGACATAACTTTCGACCGTTTGGGTAGGTAAAACAGGTAAACCCAAGTGCGCACACATGGCTTGGGCTGCTGCGGCCAAATCGGGAACGGAATCACATAAGGTACCGTCCAAATCAAAGGCAACGGCTTGGACGTGTTCTAAAGCAGCAGTGGTCATTGAGTAACTTTCTGTCATATTATTTAAGCGGTTATTTTAACATTGTTTGCCTGATTTGCCGATGTTTTGTCGATTCTTTAAAAAGATGTTTGTTTAAATTGTTAACAATTTTTGCTGGTGTAAGGCTGTCAGCCTATTGGGAATGTGAAAGGGATTTTGTCAACAAAAAGGGTGGTTTGGTAGGTATTAAAAAACAAAGGGTTTGTGTGTTTTTTTGAATGGTTTGATGAGCATTTATACTAGGCCGTCTGAAAATTTTTTGGTTGGTGTGCCGATATTTTCAGACGATCTCAAACTAAATTCATATATAAATGAATAGATTCGCTTTTTATCGACTACACGCTATTACATTTTTGTCCGTTTTTGTATATAGTAACGGGTATGGCTCTCGTCTAATCATATGTATGAAAAGGAAAAATACATGTCCGCATCTGCTGTAAAAGAAACGCTGAATCCGTTTGAAATTGCGCAAAAACAAGTGAAAACTGCCTGCGACCGTCTGAATGCCGATCCAGCAGTATTTGAAATCTTGAAAAAGCCGCAACGTGTTTTGGAAGTCAACTTTCCTGTCAAACTCGACAACGGTACAGTAGAAAACTTCACCGGCTACCGTTCACAACACAATAATGCCGTCGGCCCTTACAAAGGCGGCGTGCGTTTCCATCCCAATGTGAATATGGACGAGGTTAAAGCCCTGTCTATCTGGATGACCATCAAATGCTGCGTGGCCGGTATTCCTTACGGCGGCGGTAAAGGCGGTATTACTTTGGATCCGCGTAACTATTCCGAAGCGGAATTGGAACGCATCGCCCGCGCTTATTCCGAAGCCATTTCTCCGCTGATCGGCGAGAAAATCGATATTCCTGCTCCTGATGTGAATACCAACGGCAAAATCATGTCTTGGATGGTTGATGCCTATGAAAACGTAGTGAAACATTCAGCACCGGGCGTGTTCACCGGTAAACCGGTTGAGTTTGGCGGTTCCTTGGCGCGTACCGAAGCCACCGGTTACGGCGTAAACTTCGCTGCCGTCCAAGCTTTGGAAAAACTGGGCAAAGACGTGAAGGGTGCTACTTACGCCATTCAAGGTTTCGGTAACGTGGGCTACCACACCGGTTACTATGCACATAAAGCTGGTGCGAAAATCGTTGCCGTATCTACTGTTGACGTTGCCATCTACAACGAAAACGGCTTGGATATGGAAGCAATCATCAAAGAATTCCAAACCAAAGGTTTCATCACCAATGAGGCCGGCTACGGTAAAGAAATCAGCAATGCCGAACTTTTGGCTTTGGATGTGGATGTCCTCGCCCCTTGCGCGCTGGAAAACCAACTGACTTCTGAAAATGCCGGTAAAGTACGCGCGAAAATCGTGGTTGAAGGCGCAAACGGCCCGACCACTCCAGAAGCCGACGTTATTCTGCGTCAAAACGGCGTATTGGTTGTTCCTGATATTTTGGCAAACTGCGGCGGCGTGGTGGTATCCTATTTTGAATGGGTACAAAACCTGCAAGGCTACTACTGGGAGTTTGACGAAGTTCAAGAGAAAGAAACCGTTGTCCTGCGCCGTGCGTTCCGCGATATTTGGAACTTGGCTCAAGAATACGATGTCGACCTGCGTACCGCTTCCTACATGATGAGTATCCGTCGTGTTGAAAAAGCAATGAAACTGCGCGGCTGGTATTAATCGTTTGACCGATAGCTAAGAGTAGGCCGTCTGAAACCTGTTTTCAGACGGCCTTAATGTTTTTGATAAGCGCCTTTACAAATTTTTATCCACCTTGATTCCATTTCATTCAAACTCAGCTATAATCCCCTTTTTTGACCTTTCCGGAAAAGACATAATCATGAACAAAACTTTCAAATTCAGCGCATTGGCTTTGTCTGCTTTGTTGGCACTGACTGCTTGCAACCAAAAAGACACTGCCGCTAAAGACGCCCCTGCTGCTTCCGCAGCTTCAAATGCGGCTGCAGATGCTTCTGCCATCGGTTCTACTGCCCAACAAGCCAGCTACGCAATGGGTGTGGACATCGGCCGTTCATTGAAACAAATGAAAGACCAAGGTACGGAAATCGATTTAAAAGTCTTCACCGAAGCCATGGAAGCCATGTTTGAAGGTAAAGAAGTCAAAATGACTGAAGCCCAAGCTCAGGAAGTGATGATGAAATTCCTGCAAGAGCAACAAGAAAAAGCTACTGCCAAACGTGCTGAAGATGCCAAAGTAAACTTGGAAAAAGGCGAAGCGTTCTTGAAAGAGAACGCGACTAAAGAAGGCGTGAAAACCAGCGCTTCCGGTCTGCAATACAAAATCACCAAAGAAGGCGAAGGCAAAAAACCGACTAAAGACGACGTCGTTACCGTTGAATACGAAGGCCGTCTGATTGATGGTACCGTGTTTGACAGCAGCAAAGCCAACGGTGGCCCTGTAAGCTTCCCTGTAAGCCAAGTAATCCCAGGTTGGACTGAAGGTATCCAGCTCTTGAAAGAAGGCGGCGAAGCAACATTCTACATCCCTGCCAAATTAGCATATCGTGAAGTTGGCGCCGGCGATAAAATCGGCCCGAACGCTACTTTGGTATTCGACGTGAAACTGGTTAAAGTCGGCGCGCCTGATGCTGCTGCGCAACAACCTGTACAAGTTGACGTACAAAAAGTTCAATAATCCGAATCAAGGCTTACGCCCTTAAACAACGGATAAAAGGCCGTCTGAAAAATTCCGTTTCAGACGGCCTTTGTTCCAAACCAACAAGGAATTGTGATGAAAAATATCGTCATCCTTATTTCCGGACGCGGCAGCAATATGCAGGCGATTGTGAATGCCAATATTCCCGATGCCAACATTGCAGCCGTATTGAGCAACAGCGAGACCGCAGCCGGATTGGCATGGGCGGCAGAGCGCGGTATTGCCATCGACAGTTTGAACCATAAAAACTTCGACTCGCGTCTGGCATTTGATCAGGCCATGATGGAGAAAATCGATGCCTATCAGCCGGATTTGGTCGTATTGGCGGGCTTTATGCGCATTTTGACCCCGGAATTCTGCGCACATTATGAAAACCGCCTGATCAATATCCATCCGTCCATCCTGCCTTCTTTCACCGGTTTGCACACCCACGAACGCGCATTGGAAGCAGGTTGCCGAGTGGCAGGCTGCACCATCCATTTCGTGACGCCCGAGCTGGATTGCGGCCCGATTATTTCGCAAGGCATTGTTCCTATTTTGGACGGCGATACCGCTGACGATGTTGCTGCACGCGTGCTGACGGTTGAACACCAGCTTTTCCCGCAAGCCGTTGCCGACTTTGTTGCAGGACGTCTGAAAATCGAAGGCAACCGTGTTTTGAATGCACAACGCAATGCCGCCGGTCAAAGCCTGTTGGCTTAATTAAAACACCATACACACAAGGAAAACATCATGAATCCGATTAAAACAACCCTGCTGACACTTTCCCTGCTTACTGCCTCCATCGGCGCACAAGCCGCTGAATTGCCGCAATCTGCCGTTTTGCAATACTCAGGCAGCTACGGTATTCCTGCGACCATGACCTTCACCCGCAGCGGCAACCAATACAAAATCGTCTCTACCATCAAAGTACCGCTTTACAATATCCGCTTTGAATCCGGCGGCAGCATCAACGGCACGACCCTGCATCCGTCTTACTACAAAGATGTGCGCGGCGGCAAAGTGTATGCCGAGGCTAAATTCTCCGGCGGCAACATCACTTACGGCAAAGCAGGTGATTTGAAAACCGAAAAATCCGGCCCGGCCATGGACTTGTTCACTTTGGCATGGCAACTGGCCGCCAATGACGTGCGCCTGCCGTCAGGTTTGAAAATTACCAACGGTAAAAAACTGTACACCGTCGGCAGCATGAACAAAATCGGCAGCGAAAGCTATAAGCTGAACGGCGGTACAACGCCTGTGAGCAAATATCGCGTCCGCCGTGGCGACGATACCGTTACTTACTCTTTTGCTTCCGATATCGACAATATCCCTGCGCAAATCAGCTATACCGATGACGGCAAAACCTACAACCTGAAACTGACTTCCGTCAAAATCAACGGTAAAGTAGTGAAACCGTAGTCTTTATTTACTCAAACAAGAAGGCCGTCTGAAAAGTTTTCAGACGGCCTTTTATCTTTACAGCAACACAATATCGTATTGTTCCTGCGTGTAGGCGGTTTCAACTGCCAGCGAAATCGGTTTGCCGATAAAGTCTATCAACATCGCCAGCGATTGCGATTCTTCGTCTAGGAACAAGTCGATGACATTCGGAGCGGCCAAAATGCGGAAGGCTTGGACATCATAGCGGCGCGCTTCGCGGACGATTTCGCGTTGGATTTCGTAGCACACGGTTTGCGGCGTTTTCAGACGGCCCCGGCCTTGGCAGGAAGGGCAGGGTTCGCAGAGGATTTGGCTTAAGTTTTCGCGCGAGCGTTTGCGGGTCAGCTCGACAAGGCCCAGGCTGGTAAAGCCGTTGAGGGTGACGCGGGTGCGGTCGAAACTGAGGGCCTTGGCAAGCTCTTGCAGGACCGCTTCGCGGTGGACTTCCTGCGCCATATCAATGAAGTCGATGATGATGATACCGCCGAGATTGCGCAGGCGAAGTTCGCGGGCGATGGTGTGGCAGGCTTCGAGATTGGTGCGGAAGATGGTTTCATCAAAATTGCGCGCGCCGACAAAGCCGCCGGTGTTGACATCGATGGTGGTCATGGCTTCGGTGGACTCGATGATGAGGTAGCTGCCGAAGTTGAGGTTGACGCGCGGTTGCAGGGCGCGGGCGATTTCCTGCTCGATGTTGTGGGTTTCAAATAGGGGGCGTTCGCCTTTAAACAATTCGATTCTGCCCAATGCGCCTTGAACGTATTGTTCGGCAAACTGGGTCATGCGGCGGTGGTTTTCAGTCGAGTCGACCAGGATTTTGTGCGTATCGAGGCTGAACATATCGCGCAAAACGCGCAGGCTCAAAGGCAAATCTTGATAGAGCAGGGTTTCAGGCGGCTGAATTTTTGCTTGTTTTTGAATGTGTTCCCACACTTTGGTCAGATAGTTGATGTCTGATTGCAGCTGGGCATCGGAAGCGTTTTCGGCGTTGGTGCGGATGATGTAGCCGTGGCAGGCGTTTTCGGGCAGCAGGTTGTTGAGGCGCTCCCTCAGGTTGCTGCGTTCGGCATCGTCTTCAATGCGTTGGGAAATGCCGATGTGGTCTTCTTGCGGAAGATGGACGAGGAAACGGCCGGCCAGTGAGATTTGGGTGGACAGGCGCGCACCTTTGGTATTGATGGGGTCTTTGATGACCTGAACCAAGACAGACTGGCCTTCAAAGAGCATGTGTTCGATGCGTTGGGTTTCGTCCGGATTGCGGCGTTGTTCGAGGACATCGACGATATGCAAAAACGCGGCGCGTTCCAAGCCGATATCGATAAACGCACTTTGCATGCCGGGGAGGACGCGTTTGACGACACCCAAATAAATATTGCCGACCAAGCTGTGGCCGCTGTTGCGCTCGATGTGCAGCTCGCAGATATTGTTTTCTTCTAAAACGGCCACACGCGTTTCTTGCGGCGTAATGTTGACGAGGACGGTTTCGGACGGACGCACGGCGTCCTTGGGGATGGGAATTCCTGAAAGCATGGGGATACCTGATTTTGAATAGAAAAACTTTTGCGATGTGTTCTTCTCCAAAAAACAAATGGCAAAAGTCATTCTGCGAAAGCGCTTATCATACTTTAATTATGGTTTTTCCGCATCTGCACAAATGTTTATGGCCAAGAGGCCGTCTGAATGTTTTTTACGACCGTACGGCGGGAACACTTGTAAAATAGCACCTATGCCCATATAGTCATGAACATTGGTATTTTGGAAGAAATCATGCAAACCGTTACTGTTTATACCGGTCCATATTGCCCGTACTGCACCATGGCGAAAAGGCTGTTGCAGGCGGTGGGTGTGAAAGAAATCAACGAAATCCGCATCGACGGCAATCCGGAAGTTTTTGCCGAAATGCAGCAGCTTTCCGGCCAGCGCAGCGTGCCGCAGATTTTTATCGGCGACACCCATGTCGGTGGCTTTACCGATTTGTACCGCTTGCAGCAGGAAGGCAAGTTGGACGAATTACTGAATCCTTAACCCTTAACTTAGGAAAATAAAATGAGCGAAGAATTGCAACCCGTATTCAGCGTTGAGCGTCTGTATGTAAAAGACTTGTCTTTGGAAGTGCCTCACGCACCACAAATCTTCTTGGAACAAGGCGAGCCTGAAGTGGATATGCGCGTTTCTACCGGCAGCACCAAACTGGAAGACGGCTTCTACAGCGTTGACGTTACCGTGACCGTGACTGCCAAACTGAACGAAGAGCGCACCATGTTCTTGAACGAAGTAACCCAAAGCGGCATCTTCCGTCTGGAAAACATTCCTGAAGAAGACGTACAACTGCTGCTGGGCGTTGCTTGTCCAAACATCCTGTTCCCTTACGCACGCGAAGCCATTTCTAACAGCGTAACCCGCGCCGGCTTCCCACCTGTACTGCTTGCTCCGATCAACTTCGAAGCAATCTACGAAGAACAACAGGGAGCTAACGCTTAATCGCGTTATACCTAAATTAAGGCCGTCTGAAACATTACGTTCAGACGGCCTTTTTTATTTGAAAATTAGGACATAAGAAAAATCTATAATAAGAAATTCATATATTAATGTAATAAGTATATAATGATATCGTTTATCATTACGATAATATTTTTAATTTTTATAGGTTTATATACCATTTAAAATCAACAAATTAGAATTTTATCCAGTAAGTAGATTCTATTAATTAAGGAAATAGTTGTGAAACCTGATTTTCAAATGAAAACAATTTGTTTGTTATTGGTGCTGCCTTGCCAAGCTGTTTTTGCAGATACGGGACATCAAGAAGTTGAACATGTAGATATGGATACGGTCAAGGTCAGTGGCAAACGGCAGGCACAAAGGAATACCGAGCGCAGTCAGTCTTATACAATCGGAACGATGACAACGGCGACTGGGTTGCGTATTTCAGGCAAGGATACACCGCAGTCGGTGAGCGTAATGACGCGTCGGCAGCTAGATGATAAAGCAATATATTCTTTAGAAGATGCAATGAAAAACACTACGGGAATCAACGTGGTTCGCGATTCGGGCCTACAAACTCGTTTTTTGTCTCGTGGTTTCTATGTTGATCAGATTGGTGAAGACGGTATTACCACTAATGTGTCTGGACGTTCAGGCTATACGGCAAAAATCGATGTCTCACCAAGTACAGATCTTGCTGTTTATGACCACATTGAGGTTGTCAGAGGTGCAACCGGTCTTACTCAGTCCAATTCTGAACCGGGTGGAACCATTAATTTAATCCGTAAGCGACCAACAGCTCTGTTTAAGCATACAGGTGAAATCAGCACTGACCATAGGGGCAGCAAGCGTTTGGCTTTGGATGTATCTGGAAGCTTGAATAATGAACATACGGTACGCGGTAGGCTGGTTGGTGTTCATGAGGACCACCGCTCTTTTAAAGAGGGTGTATGGAACAAGAAAGACATGGTTTATGGTGTGATTGATACGGATTTGAGTGATAACAGTATGCTGACTTTGGGTGGTACTTATCAGAAAAATAAAGACATTCCCGATTTTGCCGGCGTGATTTTACCTTGTGAGGATCAAAAAACTGCGGCCTTCAGCTCCAGTCCGGCCTGTAACAATCCTTTGAAATTGCCACGTAATACTTATTTGGGTGAAACCTCATGGTCACGCCTGAAGGCTGATAAATACAATATTTTTTCCGGTTTCAAACATGTCTTTGACAATGGATGGCAACTCAATGCCGAAATTTCTTATACGCGTAATGATTCAGATGCCAAAGTCGGACAATTTTTCTTAAAAAACGAACATGCGGCAGGTATTTCAGCATCTGCGGCAACGGGTTTCTTGACCGAGAAGGGAGAGGTTATCCCTTTTGAGCCTAAAGACAAGGCGTTGGCAAAATTAAAAGAATATCGTGATGGCGTCACTAAAACATATGAAGAGAAAAAAGCAGATTACGTTGCCCACCGTTTCGATGCATCTGCTTTTGAACAATATCGCTCCCAAAGGGCGGCAGCACGTCGGGCAGGTTTTGATCAATGTATGCAGGACATTGGTTTGGATTTTCTGTGCAACGATTGGCAGGATCCTGGTGTAGAAGTAGATAAAAAAGAGTTTGTTGATAAGGAGCTTGCAAAGCAAGGCATTATTAACAATGCAGAAGGCCTGTTTCCCAACCGTCTATACGACTCAGCATACAATCTTCGCTACACATACAACCGCCGTTACAACTTCATGCCGTTGCACTATACCAAACATGATGTGCAATGGGGCTTTAAGTTGGATCTGACAGGTAACTACCGCCTGCTTGGACGTGAACATGATTTCTTTGTCGGTTATGCGTATAACAATGAAAAAATCCGTTCTGCCTATACGGAAATATATCAAAACCGTTATTTTGTCCGTCCTCAAGGTTATGCAGGTGCAGGCAGTTGCGGCATTCATCCCGATGGTCCGGAGCGTAATCCTTTAGAAAAAGGCATTGTCGAACCAGATTGGCATATTTATAACGAAAAAGGTAATAACAAAATCTATGTGCCGGAATGCAGTGGCGCGCATATTACCAAATATACTCCTCGTTTGGATGCGGAGGGCAAGCCTGTCTGGACAGTCAATGACAATGGTGAGCGCGTAATGGTGCAAGATCCTGTTTACGAATTGGATGCAAATGGAAACAAAATACAGGAGCGGGATGAAGAGGGAAATTTGAAATGGGCAAACCAATATCTGAAAACGCCGCTGTGGAAAACTGTTCAGGTTGCAGATGATCATGTTCCGGCGTTATACAATTATTCGAAATACCTTAACACGAATAAAACACATTCTTTGACTTTCAGTACCCGCTTTAATGCAACCAACCGTTTGCATCTCTTGGGTGGTATGCACTATACGCGCTATGAAACCACACAAGCCAAAGAAATGCCTGTACGCTACGGCCAGCCTGCTACGGCATTTCAAACTGAGAGTAGTAACAAAATCGACAAAGAACACTACACCTCAAAAATGCAAAGTCATAGGTTCACGCCATATGCCGGCATTACCTACGACCTGACACCGCAACAAAGCTTGTATGCCAGCTATACTAAGATTTTTAAACAACAGGATAACGTTGATGTAACCAGCAAATCCGTTCTTCCACCACTCATCGGTACTAACTATGAAATAGGTTGGAAAGGGTCGTTCTTGCAAGGCCGTCTGAATGCTTCGCTTGCCTTATTTGTTTTACAGCAGAAAAACCGAACCGTTGTCGATTTCGGATTTGTTCCCGATACTAGTCGTAACGGAGGTTCATTCCAAACCATCGCTAAACCTGTGGGTAAGGTTAAGAGCAGCGGTGCAGAACTTGAATTGGCTGGCGAATTGTCGGAAAACTGGCGTATTTTTGTTGGCTACACATACAACAAAAGTAAGTATAAAAATGCTGCAGAAGTCAATGCGGAGCGGTTGGAGAAAAACACGACTGCCGACCCGTATAACTTCAGTAACTTCACGCCGGTACATATGTTCCGCCTCGGTACAAGCTACCGCTTGCCTCAGACTAAGTTGACCTTGGGCGGCGGAATATCTGCGCAAAGTCGCACAAGTAGCCTTTACAATATTCGCCAAGGAGGCTACGGACTTATCGATGGCTTTGTTCAATATGACTTTCACAAACACGGCAGAATCAGCTTGATCGGAACTAACCTGGCTGACAGGACGTATTTTGAAAATAACTACAACCGTACGCGAGGTCAAAACAATTTCTATGGCGAACCGCGGACAGTCAAATTGAAATTGGATTGGCATTTTTAGGAGAATGGATAATGATTGGGTATGTAAACATTATTGGCTAAATTCCTGATAAAAGTATGGATTGAACATCCTTCTTTTTTGAAAGCTGTTTTCTAACAATGGCTGAAGTTGATTCGATAGCCGGCGTATTTTCAAATATTAATTTGTTTCAAGTATTCAGCTTTGAAGGCCGTCTGAAACATTACGTTCAGACGGCCTTTTTGTTTTCGGATAAAATACAGCAAACTTTCAATCAGCTGCCTTTTAAGATGACGCCCGAAACCCAAAAACAGCTCAAAATTACCGATGTTTCCGCTAAGAAGCTCGACAAACTCAACCTCCATACCGCGTGGGATTTGGTGTTGCACCTGCCGTTGCGTTATGAGGACGAGACGCACATCATGCCGATTAAGGAGGCACCGATTGGCGTGCCGTGTCAGGTCGAGGGCGAAGTCATTCATCAGGAAGTGACATTTAAGCCGCGCAAGCAGCTGATTGTCCAAATCGCCGACGGTTCCGGCAGCGTCCTTTTTCTGCGCTTCATCCACTTTTACGCCAGCAACCAGAAACAGATGGCGGTCGGCAAACGCATCCGTGCCGTGGGCGAAATCAAACACGGATTTCATGGCGATGAGATGATTCACCCTAAAATCCGTGATGCCGAGAGCAGCGGTTTGGCAGAAAGCCTCACGCCGATTTATCCGACTGTAAACGGTTTGAACCAACCTACTTTGCGCCGTATTATTCAGACGGCCTTGGACGTTACGCCGTTGCACGACACCTTGCCTGATGCTTTATTAGGCCGTCTGAAATTGCCGCACCTTGCCGAAAGCCTGCGCCTTTTGCATTCACCGCCGCCGAGTTTCACTATTTATCAACTTTCAGACGGCACGCTGCCTGCATGGCAACGGCTCAAATTTGACGAACTTTTGGCGCAACAGCTTTCCATGCGCTTGGCGCGGCAGAAGCGTGTCAGCGGCTCGGCCACGGCATTGGGCGGCGACGGCACATTGACTCAAGCCCTGCGCCACGCTTTGCCGTTTGCCCTGACCGATGCACAAGAAAAAGTTGTTTCCGAAATCTGCCGCGATATGGCGCAAACCCATCCCATGCACCGCCTGCTGCAAGGCGATGTCGGCAGCGGCAAAACCATTGTGGCTGCTTTGTCCGCGCTGACCGCCATTGAATCCGGAGCGCAGGTGGCTGTAATGGCGCCGACCGAAATCCTTGCCGAACAGCATTTCATCAAGTTCAAACAATGGCTTGAGCCTTTAGGGCTTGAAGTCGTTTGGCTTTCCGGCAGCCAGCGAAAAAAAGCCAAAGATGAGGCCAAAGCCAAACTTGCTGAAGGCAGCGTCAAAATTGCCGTCGGTACGCACGCCCTGTTTTCAGACGACGTCGAGTTTCAAAATCTAGGCTTGGTGATTGTGGACGAGCAACACCGCTTCGGCGTCGCCCAACGCCTCGCCCTCAAAAACAAAGGGCGCGACGTCCACCAGCTGATGATGTCCGCCACGCCCATTCCGCGCACGCTCGCCATGAGTTTCTTCGCCGACTTGGACGTGTCCGTCATCGACGAATTGCCGCCCGGGCGTACCCCGATTAAAACCCGCCTCGTCAACAACGTCCGCCGCGCCGAAGTCGAAGGCTTTGTCCTCAACATCTGCCGAAAAGGGCAGCAGGCATACTGGGTCTGCCCGCTGATTGAAGAAAGTGAAACCCTGCAACTGCAAACCGCTACCGAAACTCTCGAGCAGCTTCAGGCGGCATTGCCCGAACTCAACATCGGCTTGGTACACGGGCGCATGAAAGCCGCCGAAAAAGCCGAAGTCATGGCTCAATTTGCCGCAGGCCGTCTGAACGTCTTGGTCGCCACCACCGTCATCGAAGTCGGCGTAGATGTGCCCAACGCCGCCCTGATGGTGATCGAACACGCCGAGCGCATGGGCTTGGCGCAGCTGCACCAATTACGCGGACGGGTAGGGCGCGGCGCGGCAGAAAGCGTGTGCGTCCTCCTGTTCGCCGAACCCTTGAGCGAACTCGCCAAAGCGCGGCTGAAAGTGATTTACGAACACACCGACGGCTTCGAAATCGCCCGCCAAGACCTCAACATCCGCGGCCCTGGCGAATTTCTCGGCGCGCGCCAAAGCGGCGTTCCCATGCTGCGTTTTGCCAACCTTGAAGAAGACCTGCACCTTTTAGAACAAGCGCGCGAAATTGCCCCGATGCTGATTGAACAAAACCCTGAAATCGTCGAAGCGCATTTGGCAAGATGGCTTTCCAGTAGGGAAGGCTATTTGGGCGTATAAGGTTTGCTTTAAAAGAAAAAGGCCATCTGAAATATTTCAGACGGCCTTTGATTTGGCTGGATAGGGGTTTAGAAACCTTGCGCCAACATGGCATCGGCAACTTTGACGAAACCGGCAATGTTCGCACCATTGACGTAGTTTACTTTGTCGCCGACTTTACCGTATTTCAGGCAAGACTCATGGATGCTGTGCATGATGTCGAACAGGCGGCTGTCCACTTCTTCGCGTGTCCAAGACAGGCGGATGGCGTTTTGACTCATTTCCAAACCTGAAGTCGCTACGCCGCCGGCGTTAGAGGCTTTGCCCGGAGCGTAGAGGATGCCGGCTTTGATAAATTGTTCGACTGCGCCCAAAGTTGACGGCATGTTCGCACCTTCGGCAACCACATAGCAACCGTTGGCCAGCAGGATTTTGGCAGCGTCTGCGTCCAATTCGTTTTGGGTGGCGCAAGGCAGGGCGACTTCGGCCGCGATGTTCCACGGTTTTTGGTTTTCAAAGTATTGCAGGCCTTGTTCTTTGGCGTAAGTGGCCACGCGTTCGCGGCGTACTTCTTTCAGCTCGATCAGGGCAGCCAGTTGCGCTTCGGTCATGCCGCTGTCAGGGAAGAGGACAAAGCCGTTGGAGTCGGAAACGGTCAATACTTTTGCACCCAGTTGGATGGCTTTTTCGGCAGCGTATTGCGCCACGTTGCCGGAGCCGGAAATCAATACGCGTTTGCCTTCGATGCTGTCGTTGCGGGTTTCCAGCATGGCTTGGGCAAAATACACGCAGCCGTAGCCGGTAGCTTCAGGGCGAATCAGGCTGCCGCCCCATTCGAGGCCTTTGCCGGTCAGGACGGAAGCAAATTCGTTGCGGATTTTTTTGTATTGGCCGAACAGATAGCCGATTTCGCGGCCGCCTACGCCGATGTCGCCGGCAGGGACGTCGGTGTCGGTACCGATGTGGCGGTAGAGTTCGGTCATAAAGGCTTGGCAGAAGCGCATTACTTCGGCATCGGATTTGCCTTTAGGATCAAAGTCGGAACCGCCTTTACCGCCGCCCATAGGCAGGGTGGTCAGCGCGTTTTTGAAGACTTGTTCAAAAGCGAGGAATTTCAACACGCCCAAATCGACGGTAGGGTGGAAGCGCAAGCCGCCTTTGTAAGGGCCGATGGCGGAATTCATTTGGATGCGGTAGCCGCGGTTGACTTGGACTTGGCCTTTGTCGTCCATCCAAGTGACGCGGAACATAATCACGCGCTCCGGCTCAACAATGCGCTCAAGCAGGCTTTGTTGGGTGTATTTCGGGTTTTTCGCCAAAAACGGATCCAAACTCATGAACACTTCTTCAACGGCTTGATGGAAGGGTTCTTGGTTGGGGTTGCGTTGTTTGAGATTGGTAAATAGAGTGTTCAGGTCGGTCATTTTTCTACTCCTATTGAGTGATATATTTCAATATTTATGTTTTGAAATATAGCCGTAAAAATTTTACTTGCCAAGAAAAATTTTGCCCAGATTGTTGACATTATTTTTTTACTAATTTGTAAAAATGGAATTATATTTTAAATTTAATTAAAAATATCTAAAAATATTTCATTAAATACGTTTTTATAAAAATAAAATACTAAGTAATTAAACTAGAAAATGTTGAAAAATTTTTTGTAAAAATTTAATTCAGCTCAAAATTTGTGTAAATTATCGCTAAATTGTCAACATTGTTAATGAGTGTACTACGCGAATATGGGGAAGGTCGCCCCCTTGAAGACAGAGAGGCAGGCCGTCTGAAAATTCGGTACAATACACAAGAAATTCCCACAACACATACATTAAGGAAACACATGAAAGCCTATCACGACCTTATGCGCCATGTTCTCGACAATGGTATCGATAAATCCGACCGTACCGGCACCGGTACGCGGTCTGTGTTTGGTTACCAAATGCGTTTTGATTTGAGTGAAGGCTTTCCGCTGTTGACCACCAAAAAACTGCATCTGCGCTCGATTATTCATGAGTTGCTTTGGTTTCTCAAAGGCGATACCAACATCAAATACCTGAAAGATAACAACGTTTCCATTTGGGACGAATGGGCGGATGAAAACGGCGATTTGGGCCCGGTTTACGGCTACCAATGGCGCAGCTGGCCCGCACCCGACGGCCGCCATATCGACCAAATTGCCAATGTGGTTGAACAAATCAAGAAAAACCCCGACTCGCGCCGCCTGATTGTATCGGCATGGAATCCGGCTTTGGTCGACGAAATGGCCTTGCCGCCTTGCCACGCGCTGTTTCAGTTTTACGTTGCTAACGGCAAACTGTCCTGCCAGCTTTACCAACGCAGCGCCGATATTTTCCTTGGCGTACCGTTTAACATCGCCAGCTACGCATTGTTGACCATGATGATGGCGCAAGTATGCGGCTTGGAAGCAGGTGAGTTTATCCATACGTTTGGCGATGCGCATTTGTACAGCAACCATATCGAGCAGGCTCAACTGCAATTAAGCCGCGATTTCCGAAGCCTGCCGACCATGAAAATCAACCCTGAAGTCAAAGACTTATTTGCCTTCAAATTTGAAGACTTCGAGTTGGAAGGCTATGATCCGCATCCGCACATCAAAGCAGCCGTATCGGTGTAATTCAAATTAAAAATAAAAAGGCCGTCTGAAACTTCAGACGGCCTTTT
>NZ_KV810253.1:0-18960 GCF_001812735.1 Neisseria sp. HMSC069H12 | reverse complement strand
AGGCCGTCTGAAACTTCAGACGGCCTTTTTATTTGATTTGAGTTGTCAGATTTTCTCTCAACGGATAAGCGTATTTCCGTTAAAATACGCCTTCTTTTCCGATTCGAAACATTGCCATGAGTCTTACTCACATCAAACTCTCCGGCTTCAAATCTTTTACCGACCCGACCACGATTCATGTGCCGGGGCAGCTTGTTGCGGTTATCGGGCCGAACGGCTGCGGCAAGTCGAATGTGATTGACGCGGTGCGCTGGGTGCTGGGTGAGGCTTCGGCGAAGCAGCTTCGCGGCGAGAGTATGCAGGACGTGATTTTTAATGGTGCGGCAACGCGCCGTCCTGCGCCGAGGGCTTCGGTGGAGCTGGTGTTTGACAACAGCGACCACAGTTTGCAGGGGGCGTGGGGGCAGTATGCCGAGGTGAGCATCAAGCGGCAGCTGACGCGTCAGGGCGAATCGACTTATTTCATCAACAATCAGACCGTGCGCTGCCGCGTATAGAAACAAAGTAGTACAAAATTAATCAATAATAATATCATTGCTTTGAAACTTAGTCAAAATGAGGCAACGCTACAAATATCATAAGATTGTATAACTCTCTGAATTTTAAGTGAAGTGTAAGCAGTAGATTTCCATAGAATTTTCAAAGAAAGCAGGATTTGTTGTAGTTAAAGAATACTTCTAAAAACCACTGAAGATAATAAATGTACCGATAATCTAAAAAATCACACTGCTTGATAAATTGTTATAAACTTATTATGATAAACCAGTAGTTTGAAATAAAAATAGCAAAGCGATACGCTTTGGTATAGCACAAAGATTTATTATTAAGGTGGTAATCAATTTGCTGTGGATATTTCAGAGATCTTTCCCCTTAGGCTTACGGTAACGCAGTAATTTTTTATTTAAGTCGTATTTTTCACATTTGCCATCAATTTCTAAAGGAACAAAACATGCGTATTAAAAAAACTAGCTCGATTATGACAAAAAATAATAATCATCAATTGAGTACAGCATTAACTACTCTTACTTGTATGTTGGCAGGTATGTTTCCGATATATACCCAGGCAGCATCGATTTATGGATGTGATAGAAGCTTTTTTAGCAATGAAAATGCCGACGGTTGCTCTGTATCAGTGGGATTAGGTCAGAAAGTAGATGGCTCCGTTACTGGTGGCAGTGCCCACAAAGGCTCGGCTAATAATAATCGTGTCAATGTTGCACACAGCGCACATGTTTCGGGCGCTATTCGTGGTGGAAGCTCGACTAAAAAAGAAACTAATCATAATGAAGTGGTGATAGGAAATAATGTCCAAATTGGTACGGAAAAAGATAATGGATTTGTTTTGGGCGGTTCATCGAGCGAATCCAGTGCTATTTTCAATGCTGTGCGTATTGGAGCTAATGCAATAATAAATGGTTTTGTTGAAGGTGGTTCTGCTAGTGGCGTAAAGACAGATGAGGCCAGCCGCAAAAATATTGAAATAGATTCCTCCAGCAACAGTGTTCATATTGGAGATAATTCGGTTGTAACAGGAAGTGTCTCTGGCGGTTCGGATGGGATGCTATCTTCCTTCAACGAAGTCTTAATCGGTAACAATGTCAGGGTAGGTCCGAAACTTCCCGATGAAGAGTTGGTCCGTGGTGGAATTGTTACAGGCGGCAGCGCAGGACATCAAACTAATTATGTTCCTGTTGTCACTAACTCCAATGTTGTTCGTATCGGAGATGATTTTTATGCCGGACAAGTATTAGGTGGTAGTTCAGGCAAAGAGTCCAGTGTCATCCCTGATAATACAGAAAACGAAAACCGCGTGACTATCGGAGACCGTAGCAGAATATTTAATGTTGTTGCGGGTAGTGGCACAGAAAAAGCTATTGTAAACAAAAATGAACTCAGAATCGGTAAAGATGCAAATATTAATAGGATACGTGGCGGTGATGCTTGGAATGGCAGCAATGTTTCTGAAAATTTGGTAACGATAGGTGCAAACCTGACTGCTGATGAGGTTATAGGCGGTCAAGCTGGCTTGGAGAGCGAGGCAAACAACAATACTGTCATGCTCGGCCGTAATGCGACAGTGAGAGATAAGCTTGTTGGAGGGGTGGCAGTCACACGTGCAAATGGCAATAAAGTTCTGCTTAATAGAGATTTCAAGATTGCCAACCTCTCAGGAGGGGGGGGCAACAGAAGAAGCTAATAATAATATCGTTACGCTTTTGGGCAGAGGCGAAGTTTCCGGTGTGCTCTATGGTGGTGTCAGCAGTAATAAAAGTGCCGGTAATACGTTAAATTTGGGTAACATCAACGAACCGATAGAAATGAACAGCATATCTGCTGGTAAAGTTGGATATTTCAATACCTACAATTTTTATCTGCCCAACAATACCCGTAATCAAGATATCGCATTGAAACTGTTAGGTATTGAAGGGGATTTTGATTCAGTTATAGATTTGGGTAATGCTACCGTTAACAGCTATGTGCCGGGAGATACTGCTTTGAAAGCAGGAGATATTGTACATTTGATACAGGTAGATCCCACCAGGGAAATCGCATGGAAAGGGCAAGGAAAGGTATATCAAGGCGTTACTCTGACTCATGATTTGGCAGATATTAGAGTGGATGATCAGTCAAAAAACCTAGATTTAGTATTCCAAAAAAATAACATTAAGGACAGCATAAACGTTCCAGCTAACAACAATGGCTCTGTGAATAATACTGGTACAGGGAATAAGAACAATGCCTCCAACAATACTGACACCACAATGCCATCTGCTAATGTAAACCCAAAAACTAAATCTTTGTTGCAAGGTCGTTTGGTTGCGCCAGCGTTGATTAATGGTGGTTCAGCTTACCTTTTGGAAGGTGGTTTGGAATCATTCTATCAAAATACCAATGTAGATAAAAACAAAGCAAATATCGGCTCTAACGGCTTTGCTAATGTCCGTGCTGATAACCGTGAAGTAACGACAGGCAGTCATGTAAAACTGAAAGGTATGACATTTGATGCAGGTTATGCATGGAATAAACCTTTAGGCTTGGGTAATCTAACATATGGTATCGCTGCTGAATACGGTTATACTCGTTATACATCACATTTGGACGACGGTACCAGAGGTAAGGGTAAAGCTTGGTACTTAGGTGCAAATACATTTGGGAATTACTTGTGGAACAATGGCTTGTATATACAAGGCAGCCTTCGTATCGGCCGTGTTTCAGGAGACTACCGCAGTAACGATTTCGTGCATGCTAATGGCAACCAGGTCAACTATGACAGCAAATCCAATTACATAGCGGGCCATATCGGTGTAGGTAAGATTTGGCAGCTAGGCAGTCTAAATTCATTAGACACTTATATTAAATACTTTGACTCCCATACATCTAGTGATAAAGCTAAGTTGAATTCAGGTGAAACATATCATTTTTCTTCAGTTCGTTCTCAAAGAGGCCGTATTGGTGTGCAATATAACCATCAGTTAGCCAAAACAAAATTGCATTTTGGTTTAGCTCATGAACGAGAATGGAATGGTCATGTACGTGCTCAATATCAAGGCTTATCCTTACCTAGTCCGACTATGAAAGGAGGGACCACTTTGGGTGAAGCAGGAGTAAATTACCAATTGGGCGGTAAACAATTGAATACGGCCTTGCAGGTTTACGGCGGTCGCCAACGAGGTGCAGGTCTTCATTTGGGCGTTAAATTCTGATTAACTCATGGAATTGATACTTATTTGAAACAATCTGCAACGGTTTCGTCAACGACGTTCTACGCAGATAATCTTCAAACTATATCTTTCCAGATGACATTAAAACCTGAATCCAGTGAAAACTGGACTCAGGTTTTTTCATTTTTGATTTTTAAATTTTCATCTTCATATCTCTCATTAATAAAATAAGAATATAATATTTATGCATTAAATAAACTCAATATGCAAAAATCAAAATACAAAGCGTACTAGGCATGCACTTCGTAAGCTAGAGCGTAATTTCGTTTTACAGGCATAATACTTCCATGATTGAATTGTCGGTTTCTTCTACTGTTTTAGTATAAAATCCCACTTTATTTTTTTCCCGTCCTTATCTCATGCGCCTTACCCACATCAAACTCTCCGGCTTCAAATCTTTTACCGACCCGACCACGATTCATGTGCCGGGGCAGCTTGTTGCGGTTATCGGGCCGAACGGCTGCGGCAAGTCGAATGTGATTGACGCGGTGCGCTGGGTGCTGGGTGAGGCTTCGGCGAAGCAGCTTCGCGGCGAGAGTATGCAGGACGTGATTTTTAATGGTGCGGCAACGCGCCGTCCTGCGCCGAGGGCTTCGGTGGAGCTGGTGTTTGACAACAGCGACCACAGTTTGCAGGGGGCGTGGGGGCAGTATGCCGAGGTGAGCATCAAGCGGCAGCTGACGCGTCAGGGCGAATCGACTTATTTCATCAACAATCAGACCGTGCGTCGCCGTGACATTACCGATTTGTTTTTAGGTACGGGCGTGGGCGCGCGCGGTTATGCCGTTATTGAGCAGGGGATGATTTCGCGCATCATCGAAGCGCGGCCGGAGGAGTTGCGCGCCTATATCGAGGAGGCGGCGGGCGTGTCCAAATATAAGGAACGCCGCAAGGAGACGGAAGGTCGTCTGAAAGACACGCGCGAGCATTTGCAGCGTTTGGGCGATTTGCAGAACGAGTTGGCGCGTCAGGTGGAAAAGCTGGGAAAACAGGCGGAAACCGCCGAACGCTACAAATCCCTGACTGCGCAGTTGAACCAACAACAGGATTTGCTCGATTACGCCCAATGGCAGCAATCGCTTGCCGCCGCCGACAAGGCGACCGCGCAGCATCAGTCTTTGCAGGCGCAGCAGGACGAAACCGCCGCGCAGGTTCAGGCGTTAAACGACGAAGTACACGCCTTGCAGACCGCCGAGCAGTCGCAGCAGCAGGCGGTGCACGAATTGAGCAACAAACGCGGCGTGTTGCGCGAGCAGATTGCCCGTTTGGAAGAACAAATCCGCCATCAGCAAAACCTGCACCAACGCATCGAACGCGACAAACAGGCGGCGCAGGCGCAGATGCAGCGCATCCATCAGGAGCAGCAGCAAATCCGCGTGCAGCTTGAAGAAAACGAGTTGCAGGCCGAGGAAAAGCAAACCGAGTTGGCAGAATGGGCGATGCAGGTTGCCGAACACGAAGAGCGTCTGCCCGAATTGGAAGAAGCTCAAGCCACACTCAACGCTGCCTTCCAAACCCAGAAAGACGAGGCAAACCGCATCCGCCGCGAACTGGCGTTGAAGCAACAGCAGCTTGCCCATGCCGAACAAACCGTTGCCAAACACGAAGAGCGCAAAGGTCGTCTGAAACAGGAAAACCAAGCCCTGAACCTGCCCGACGAGGCCGAAACCGCCGCCGCGCAGGAAGCCGCCGCCTTGTTGCAAAGCCAGCAAGAGCATTACGAAGAACAAATCATTGCCGCCGAAGAAGCCTTACACGCCGCCCGCGAGGCGTTTCAGACGGCCTCAAACCGCTTCCAAAGCCTGAAGCAGCGACACATCACCTTGCAGGCGCAGCAGCAGGCGTTGTCGCAAATCCTGTCGCAACAGCAGGAAGCTGCCGACTTCTGGCAGGCAACCGACCACGCCGCCGCGCCGCAACTGTGGCAACACATCACCGCGCCCGCCGAGTGGCAGCATGCCCTGTCCGTCATCCTTGCCGAACGCCTGCACGCCCGCGCCGTGCCGCACGGCTTCGTTCCGCCCGCACCTTTGCCGCAGGGGCAGGCGGCATGGCTTTCAGACGACCTCTCCGGCGGCATCAAAAAATCCCTACCCGTACAGGCATTGCTGAACCAAATCCAAGCGCAGCCGCCGTTTCAGACGGCATTGCACCACTGGCTCGACGGCGTATTGTGCGCGCCCGATTTGAGCTACGCCCTCGCGCATCAAAGCGATTTGGGCGCACACCAAATCTGGCTCACGCCCGAAGGCCATCAGGTCGACAAAATCAGCGTCCTGCTCTATGCCAAAGCCGCGCAGGAAAGCCTGATTGCCCAAAAAGCCCGTCTCGACGGCATCGCGTCCGAACTGGAAAACCTCGCCCCCGAACTCTCCGCCGCCGAAGCCGCGTTCAAACAGGCGGAGGCTGCCGTGCGCTCGTCTGAAACGCAGCACAAAAACCTGATGCAGCAGCAACAGCAGCACACGCGCCAATACAGTCAAGCGCAGCAACGCGCCGCCGAGCTTCTGGCGCGCACCAACCAAGGGCAAATCCGCCGCGAACACATCGAGCGCGAACTGGCGCAGTTGGCGGAAGAACAGACTGTATTGCAACACACGTCCGACGGGCTTTCAGACGACATCGCTACTTTGCAGGAAGCCGCCGCCGAACTCGAACACCAGCAGCAAACCACCGCACACAGCCGCCAAGAGCAGCAAGGCCGTCTGAAACAGGCGCAGCTTGCCCTATTGGAAGCCAACCGCCAATACGGGCTGGCGGAAGTCGCCGTCCACAAGCTCAACCAGCAAAAACAAAACTACCAACAGCAAATCGCCCGGCTCGAACAGCAAACCCTAGACTGGCAGGAACGCCAACAAGAGCTTGCCCTCGCCTATGAAACCGAGTTCCAAAACGACGAGCAGCACATCAAGCTCGACGAGCTGACCGAAGCCGTGCACACGCTGGACGAAGAATACATCGCCGTGCAGGAAAAACTCGCGCAGATTCAGGAGCAGGGCAGGGAGCAATACGCCCGCGTACAAGCCCTGCAAACCAAGCTGCCGCAGCTTCAGGCCGCCACCCAAACCGCCCTGTTGCAACAACAGGAAGCCCTGATTAACGCCAAACGCTACCATCAAAACCTGACCGAACGCGCCGCCGATTTGGACGCGCTCGAAGCGTTGGCGCAAGAATCGCCGAAAGTATTGAACAGCAGCATCGGCAGTCTCACCCAGCAAATCGAAGCCCTCGGCGCCGTCAACCTCGCCGCCCTGCAAGAACTTGAAGAAGCGCGCGAACGCGACGGCTACTACCGCAGCCAAAGCGGAGACGTACAGGCCGCCATCACCCTTTTGGAAGAAGCCATCGCCCAAATCGACGACAAAACCAAAGCGCGTTTCAAAGAAACCTTCGACGCCGTCAACGGCAAAGTCCAAACCTTCTTCCCGACCCTGTTCGGCGGCGGTGAAGCCACCCTCAAAATGATAGGCGACGACCTCTTGACCGCCGGCGTGTCCATCATGGCGCGCCCGCCCGGCAAGAAAAACAGCACCATCCACCTCCTCTCCGGCGGAGAAAAAGCCCTCACCGCCATGAGCCTCGTGTTCGCCCTGTTCAGCCTCAACCCCGCCCCCTTCTGCCTTTTAGACGAAGTCGACGCTCCGCTGGACGATGCCAACACCTCGCGTTTCTGCAACCTGGTCAAAGAAATGTCGGCGCAAACCCAGTTCCTCTACATCTCCCACAACCGCCTAACCATGGAAATGGCGGAGCAGCTGGTCGGTGTAACCATGCAGGAAAAAGGCGTCTCGCGCGTCGTTGCCGTAGACATCAAACAAGCGTTGGAAATGGCGGAGCCGAATTGAGGTAAGAACAAAGGCCGTCTGAAAGAATGAGGAAGAAATCTATAATTTCATCTTCCCATTTTTTCAGACGGCCTTTTTGTATTGGATAAAGTGTTATTGTTTTGAAGTATTATCTTTGGCGCGTTGAGGCTGCCCCGAGCGTTGGTTGCTGCGGTTGACGGCATCACGCCATGCTTTGCGTTCCGCTTCGATTTTCGCGGCTACTTCGTGAACCATGGTTTCTTGTTTTTTGATGGCCGGCTCTTCCGGTGTGTTATCGGAAAAGTGGAGGCCGTACCACAAGGTGGCGAAAATGCCGCAGACGAAGATAACGGCAATCAGGCCGATGATGGCTTGTTTGCCGGCGAGGGGTTTTTCAGGGGGCGGGACGAGGATATCAAAGCAGTCGGCGCAATCGAGGGCGAAGCAGACGTTTTCGGCTTCTTTGCGGCCGCGTCGGCCTTCTGTGATGTTGAAGGAGATGTGTTGCCCTTCGGCCGGAAGGCGGGTAAGGGTGGTGAAGGCGGCAAGGGCAAGAAAGATTTCTTGGCCTGTGTCTTCTATGGTAGCGGCGCCGAAGCCGCGCTTGTTGTTCCAGCGAGTAATCGTTCCGTAATAGCGCATAATGTATGTGGGGATATTATTATAGGTAACAGTTTTTCTTTGGACTGATTTTAAATCAAAAAGTTTAGTTATTGTCTTAATTTTACACTAGATTTGTCTTGTTGGAAGCAGGTAGGCCGTCTGAAGGATTCCAGACGGCATGTATGGTTTATGCCTACTTATTAAGCACTTTTTGGAAGGTGTCGATCAGGTGTTGCGCAATGGCACGGCTGCCGAATTGTTGCAGGCAATCTTGGCGCAAACGGACGGGTTCGTATTGTGCATGGTTTTCGTAGAGGGTGAGCAATGCTTTGGTCAGCTCCGGGATGTTTTCGATTGGCACCAGCAGGCCGTTGTCGGAAGTGACGATGGACTCGGGGCCGCCGCAGCGTGTTGCGATAATGGGTAAACCTTGTGACAGTGCTTCGATATAGACGACGCCGAAGGTCTCGGTACGGCTGGCGAGGACGAAGGCGTTGCTGTGGCGCATGAGGTCTAGGGTTTGGTCAGTGGTTAATGCGCCGGTAAAGGTAACGGCGTGATTGATACCCAAGTCGTTTGCCAGTTGTTTCAGACGACCTCCTTCTACGCCGCCGCCGCCGATTTTGAGTTTGAGCTGCGGATAGGTTTTGAGTGCTTCGGCAAAAGCAGGCAGGAGCAGGTCGTGGCCTTTGAGGTGGCGCAGGTGGGAGACGCTGCAGAAGGTGAAGTCTTGATTGTTTTTTTCGGGGAACTCGAAATCCTGTTCAAAATTGCCGCCCAGCATATTGGGCAGGTATTGCCAGTCTGTACCGGCGTAGGTTTTTTCGAGAATGCGGCAGAAATCACGGCTGACGGCGAACCGTGCCGCGCTGTGGCGCACGGCTTCGTGCATGGACGGCCATTGGTTTTTGCGGACAAGACCGCGTGAAATGGTGCTGCTGTGTTCGGTAATCACATAGGGAATGCCGTATTTTTTGAAGATGGCGCAGGCCAAAATGGCGGCGTAGTTGACGCAATGGGCGTGAATTACGTCGGGTTTGCCGTTGTCGGCGATATAGGCTTCAAAAGCTTTCATGCCTGCGTTGACCCAGCGGATGCGGTCGATATCGACAACCGGACAGCGTGGGAAGAAATACATGCTGTCATAGGCGTAAGTATTGAGTCCGCCTTGCTGATGGCGGCGCAGGCCGTAGAAGCGCGAGAAGATGGTTTTCGGATGGCTTCTCAAGTAGCGGAACATGGGTACGACCATGCCGATTTTCATGCCTTCGCGTTGCAGGGCTTGGGCTTGGAGGCGGAAAAAGATTCCGTCCACGTCGGTTTCGGAAGAAGGATACCAAGAGGGGATAACGACAATATGCATGATGTGTTTTTTATGGAAGTAGATAACGGCGAGGCCGTCTGAAAAGAAAAGATATCTTTCAGACGGCCTTTTGTATATTTAGTTCAATCAGTTGCCGGCAATCGTCATTTTGGAAACCAAGATGGAGCCGATTTGGTTGGACGAACGGCGTAATGCGTCGTCTGCCACGCCGATGATGTCGCGGTACATATCCTGCAAACGTCCGGCAATGGTGATTTCCTGAACCGGATAGGCAATGACGCCGTTTTCCACCCAAAAACCGGCCGCGCCGCGCGAGTAGTCGCCGGTAATGCCGTTGACGCCTTGTCCCATCAATTCGGTAACCAGCAAACCTGTTCCCATTTCTTTCAACAGGTCGGCCTGCGTGGCGTGGGTGTGGTTCAGATACAGATTGTGCGCGCCGCCGGCGTTGCCTGTTGTCTGCATGCCGAGTTTTTTCGCGCTGTAACTGCTGAGGAAATAGCCTTCGATGATGCCGTCTTTCACCACGAAACGCGGCTGAGTGGCCACGCCTTCGGCATCGAAATAAGTGCTGCGGAACGAGCGCAGGATATGCGGTTCTTCGCGCAGGCTGAGAAATTCGGGCAGCACCTGTTTGCCGATGCTGTCAATCAGGAAGCTGCTTTGGCGGTAGAGCGCGCCGCCGCTGAGTGCGCCGATAAGGTGGCCGATTAAACCGACGGCGACGGTGGTGTCAAACAGTACGGGATAGCTGCCGGTCGGAACACTGCGGCTGTTCAGACGGCGTAAAGTCCGTTCGGCCGCGGTTTTACCGATGAGTTCGGGCGCGTCCATGTCTTCGTGACGGCAGGAAGAATCGTACCAATAGTCGCGCTGCATGCCGTTTTCGTCGCTGGCGACCACGCTGCAAGAAATGCTGTGGTGCGTGCTTTGTTGGTGTGCGGCAAAGCCGTGGGTGTTGCCGTAGACGTATTGGTAATGGCCGGTATGAACCGATGCGCCTTCCGAATTTTCAATGCGTTTGTCCGTTGACAGCGCGGCCTGTTCGCATTGCTTGGCCAAATCAATGGCGGATTCGGTACTCAAATCCCATTCGTGGTAGCGGTCGAGGTCGCCGATGTGGGTTGCCATCAAGGCAGCATCGGCAAGGCCGGCGCAATCGTCTTCGGCGGTATAGCGTGCAATATCGATGGCGGCCTTGACCGTATCTTGCAGGGCGCGTTCGGAAAAGTCGGCCGTGCTGGCGCGGCCTTTGCGTTGGCCGACATAGACCGTAATGTCTAAAGATTTATCTTGTTGGAACTCGATTTGTTCGATTTCGCCCAAGCGCACGCTGACGCTTTGACCGAGCGACTCGCTGAAATCGGCTTCGGCCGCGGTGGCGCCGGATTGTTTGGCCAAATCCAGCGTGTGTCCGCACAAGCGCAACAGCTCGTCCGGTGTGTGGTTAAACAGCATAAAAAGGTTTCCTGACAGGGTTTTGCGGCATTTTAACCGTTTCAGACGACCTCTGCAAAAATCGCACGGAAAGGCTGTCTGAAAACTGATAAAATAGACAGATTCAGAAAATCAGGGAAACACAATGTTTGAACAAGAAGACGAATGGGTCAGCAAAACCCAAATGAAAAAGCAGATGAACGATTTGCAGGCTTTGGGTATGGAATTGACCAAGCTCTCCAGCGATACGTTGAAAAAAATCGGCTTGGACGAAGACTTGTTCGAGGCGATTGCCACCTATAAAAAAATTACGTCCAACAGCGCGCTCAAACGCCAAGCCCAATTTATCGGCCGTCTGATGCGCGATACCGACCCTGCGCCCATCGAAGCCTATTTGGCCAAACTGCGCGGCGACAATACGGCGCACAATGCCTTTTTACAACGCGTCGAGCAGGCGCGTACCCGACTGTTGACAGACGATGGCGCGATTACCCAATTTATGGCCGATTTTCCGCAAGCCGACGCCGGCAAATTGCGCACCTTGATCCGCAATACCAAAAAAGAGCAGGAACAAAACAAACCGCCGAAAAACTTCCGCGCGCTGTTCCAAGAAATTAAAGCAGTGATGGAGGCCGGTCAATCCGACGCTTCAGAAGAAGGGCAGGATTGGGAGGAATAAACCTTAAGGCCGTCTGAAAACCGATTGCGGTTTTCAGACGGCCTGTATCGTAATATCGAAGGAGGATGACCATGAAATTTTGCCACTCTGTAACTGCCTTGCTGATTAGTGTATTGACCCTCAATGGATGTACTGCCTTTCTTTGGGGAGAGAACAACCCGTTCCATAAAACCACAACCGAAAAAACCGTTGCCAAAGATAATATTCACGCATTTGGCGTGGTTGCCAAAGACAATACGCAACTGGAAACAGGCAGCTTGGTCATGATGGGCAAAAAATATTGGTTTGTCGTTAATCCTAAAGATTCGGCCAAATTGAAGGCAGTCTTGGATGTTAAATTGGACAGACAGTTTCAAATGGTTCAGCAAAACCCAAGATATGTGTATGAAGCTTTGCCAGTCGAATTGAAATCCCCTGAAGCGCAAACTTTCCGCTCGAATTTCTGCCTGCGTTACGATACTCAAAAAGTTGCTGAGATTGCCAAGTTAAAACAGCTGGCGTTCAAGTCGGTCGAACTCGATGGTAAAACTGTTTACACACGGTGCATTTCTACCGAAGGTCATTATTATGCAACGCCCAAAAATGTTGCCGAAGATCGTCGTTTTGATACTGCTGTCCCGGTCAGAATTTATTATACGGAAACCAAAAAAAGCACCGACGTTCAGAAGTTGACAGAGAATATCCTGCAAACGCCATTCACATTGGCTTTGGATGCAGTCGGCGCAGTGATAGCAGTCCCCTATGTCGTAGTCAGTGAAATTATCGATGCTTCACGCAAATAATATCCAAGGCCGTCATTCATGCAGGGGATAGAAAAAATGGCACATCCCATGCTTTCATAAGCGTGAATTAGAATTACCTTGAAATTAAATATTTTCAGATACTTATAAAATACTGATAGCGAATTTTCTTATGACTAATAAAATAATAGGAGAATTCAAATAACAAAAAATAAAAGTCTTTATAAAGGATTAATTATGCAATTAATAAACTTAGCGATATTTCCAATTGTTATGTCTCTTGTATTTTTATCAGCTTGCGAAGTAAGTAACCATGAAAAACATTCGGAAATCCAACAATCAGCTTCAAAAGGAAAAAGTAAAATGCAACCCCAAAGCCCTATGCTGAAAGAAATTTTTGCCAGTGAAAAGTACATTCCCCCTGGTCAGTCCAAAGATGTTAGTTATATTTTTTCTAAATATTTACCAATTGGCTCTTCCAAAAAGGAAGTAATTGAAAAATTGACTGAGATGAATCAACACTACAGCGATAAAGGTCATATTATCTACGCAGGCTATGGCAAACAGATTCACCCGATGATTCCTAATCCAAAGGTAATGATCGAATTAAAATTTAACGCTTCCGGTTATTTGGAAAATATCGACAGTCAATTCTATTATGCACAGTAACAATTGGAAAATATAAATGGCAAACGAAAAAATAGAAGTCGGCTATCGGCATATTGGTACATTTGCAGTATTGCCGATTACCCTATCGCTGCTTTTTTTAGCAGCTTGTGAGGCAAGCAGCCATGCTAAACAATCTGAAATTCGACAATCAACCTCAAAAGAGAAAAAAGATATGCCAACTAAAAGTTCGATGCTGAACGAGATTTTTTCCCGTGAAAAATATACCGCCGGAGGGAAGGTAAAAGATGTTACCTATATTGTCTCCAAATATTTACCGATTGGTTCTTCTAAAGAAGAGGTTATTAATAAGTTAAGTGATATGAATCAACACTATACTGATGAAGGAAATGTTATTTACGCAGGTTATGGCAGGCAGGTTCATCCAATGATTCCTTATCCTTCTGTCAGTATTGTATTAAAATTTAGTAATTCAGGCTATTTAGAGAATATCGATAGTAAATTTCATTATGCTCAATAACAATAGGAGAATATAAATGGCAAACGAAAAAATAGAAGTCGGCTACAGGCATATCGGCACATTTGCAGTATTGCCAATTACCCTATCACTTATTTTTTTATCAGCCTGCGAGGCAAGCAATTATGAAAAACACTCTGAAGTTCAACAATCAACCTTAAAAGGAAAAGGTAATATGCCGACCCCAAGCCCCATGCTGAACGAAATTTTTGCCAGTGAAAAATACATTGAACCCGGTCAGTCCAAAGATGTAAGCCATATTGTTGCTAAATATCTCCCGATTGGTTCTTCTAAAGAGAAAGTAATTAATAAATTAAATGAAATGAATCAGATTTATAAGGAAGAAGGTAACATTATCCATGCAGGGTATAGAAAAAAGACACCTCCTATGGTTCCACAAGCAGGAGTTAGAATTACATTGAAATTCAATAAATTTGGTCATTTAGAAAATATTGATAGCGAATTTTCTTATGCTCAATAACAATAGGGGAATATAAATGGCAAACGAAAAAATTGAAGTCGGTTATAGACATATTGACACATTTGCAAATGTAGATTATCACCATAAATTTCTGATCTATACCGATAAAACAGGGAGACAATATACCATCAGCGGATGGAGAGGTAAAGAAACTACACCTCAACTTCCTCTAGGAAAAATTCATATCAAGACAGGCTTACCTGAACACATAGGACTACCATATGATGCTGAAAATCCAGATAATATCAATAATAGAAAGAATGCTTGGTATAGAGACGAACATGACAATCCTATTACCCCACAAAAACAATACCGAGAACTAATCGCCGAAGCTCCCGATTTATCTACCAAATGGCAAGAAATGGTACGTAATGCCCAAAGTAAGGACAATATCTATCCTTATGATTACTTACGGCAAAATTCCAACACCCTTGCCGATACCTTATTGCGTGAAGCAGGCTTTCCTGAGCCTGCAAAAGATGGAATATTCCAGCATCTTGCCCCAGGTTCGGGAAATAAGCTGGATAAGAGTCTTGTGCCGAAAGATCCTGAGGATGTACACATTTCCGATATTAAAGATTTGAGTTATTTTGATGAAGAGAAACTCAGAGGAAATCCTCAGTATGCCATGAAAATACAGGCAGAAACGACCTACCCTTCCGAAATAGCGGCAGGAACCGACAATTCCCAGCCTCAATCCAAATACGAAGAGACTATGGCGATATTGCAGGGATTATTGAATGATACTGACGGTTTGTATGCAAAAAAACTTTTGGCTGACAATCCTGACAAAGTTGCCAGTTTCAATGAAAGAGTCCAACAGGCTTTAGAAGAAGAGTGGCAACAACAGCTAGTTGCTCAAGAAAACCAAAATATTCAACAAGAACAACAACGAGGCTTCTCCCGTTCTGTCTGAAGCAAACATTGCCCTGACTAATGCAGCTTGAAGAGGTCGTCTGAAAAACGGTTGTCAGACGACTTCTTTCTTTTACAATATCCCTTTTGAATACACAAAACTACCCTTGATTTCCACACCATGTCCGTCAAAATCCAAACACGTTCCATTAATCCGACTGTTTTTAACGACTTGCTCACTGCCGGTACCGATCCTTTGATTGCACGGCTGTGCGCTGCGCGTGATGTGCAAAGTCCGGCCGAGTTGGACGACAAGCTTGCTGCGCTTTTGCCGTATCAAACGCTGACAAACTGCGAAGCCGCCGCCGGCCGTTTGGCGGATGCGATTGAGCGTCAGGAAAAAATCCTGATTGTCGCCGACTATGATGCCGACGGTGCGACGGCGTGTTCCGTCGGTATGAGCGGTTTGGCGGCGATGGGGGCGAAAGTGGATTTCCTTGTGCCCAACCGTTTTGAACACGGCTACGGCTTAACACCCGAGCTGGCTGAAATCGCGGCCGAGCAAGGCGTGGATTTGTTGGTGACGGTGGATAACGGTATTGCCAGCATTGCAGGCGTGGCGCGTGCTCAGGAGTTGGGTTTGGATGTGATTGTTACCGACCACCATCTGCCTGCCGAGACCGTGCCTGACTGCATCATCGTCAATCCGAACCAAAAAGGCTGCGGTTTCCAAAGCAAAAGCTTGGCGGGCGTGGGCGTGATTTTTTATGTATTGATGGCTTTGCGTGCCGAACTGCGCCGCCGCCATTATTTTTCAGACGGCCTGAAAGAGCCGAATCTGGGCGATCTTTTGGATTTGGTCGCACTCGGTACCGTCGCCGATGTTGTCACTCTAGACCACAACAACCGTATCCTCGTGTCTCAAGGTTTGAAACGGATGCGTTTGGGCAAAATGCGCCCCGGTATCCGCGCCTTGTTTGAAGTGGCGCGACGGGATTGGCGCAAGGCTCAGCCGTTTGATATGGGCTTTGCGTTGGGACCGCGCATCAATGCGGCCGGACGGCTGGACGATATGTCGGTCGGCATTGCCTGTCTGTTGGCGCAAGATGATGCCGAAGCGCAGGAACTGGCGGCGCAGTTAAACGACCTCAATATCGAGCGCCGCGAAATCGAGCAATCCATGCTACAAGACGCGCTGAACGCCTTTCCCGAAACCCTGCCTCCAGGTCAGGCGACTTTGGTGGCGTATCGCGACGACTTCCATCAAGGCGTGGTCGGCATCGTTGCCAGCCGCCTCAAAGACCGTTTTTATCGTCCGGCCATCGTGTTTGCGCCTGCCGACAACGGCGAAGTGCGCGGTTCGGGACGCTCCATTCCCAATTTACACCTGCGCGATGCTTTGGACTTGGTGTCAAAACGCCATCCCGATTTGATTTTGAAATTCGGCGGACACGCGATGGCGGCGGGTTTGAGCATACTCGAACACAATATTCCCGCGTTTCAGACGGCCTTTGAAGAAGCAGTGCGCGAGATGGTGTGCGAAGACGATTTGTCGCAAACCTTCATCACCGACGGCAGCCTGCCTGCCCGTGACATTACGCTGGAACAGGCGCAGAACCTTGCCCGGCACGTTTGGGGGCAGGGCTTCGCGCCGCCGAGTTTTACCGATGAATTTCACGTCATCCGCCAGCAGCCTTTGGGCGCGGAGGGCAAACACAAAAAAGTCTGGCTGCAAAAAGACGGCTACGAATTTGAAGCCATGTTTTGGCGTTGCAGCGAAGACATTCCCGAATACATCCGCACGGTGTACCGCCCCGTTGCCAACGAATGGCGGAATAATCTCGAATTGCAGCTTTATATCGACTACTGGGAAGCCGCGTAAGCAAAGGCCGTCTGAAAAATGAAGAAACAAAAACCTTGGCTCGGCTTTTCATTGGCGCTGCTTGCCACCATGACTTGGGGCTCGCTGCCGGTCATCGCCCAACAGGCCTTAAAAGCCGTTGATGCACCCACTTTAGTGTGGGTGCGCTTTTTAGTGGCTTCGCTGGTGTTGTTTGCGTTGTTGGGGCTGACCGGCAAGTTGCCGAGGCCGTCTGAATTTTCCAGGCAGACCTTGTTTTTATTGGTGCTGGGCATTATCGGCATTTCCGCCAACTTCGTTCTCGTTGCCCTGGGTTTGCACTATATTTCGCCGACCACCACGCAGGTGTTGTGGCAGCTCTCACCCTTTACCATGATTTTGGTCGGCGTAGGCGTGTTTAAAGAAGCCTTTACGCACTGGCAAAAAATCGGCTTGATGCTTTTGCTGACGGGTTTGGTCATGTTTTTCAACGACAAATTCGGCGAACTTTTCAGCCTGGGCAGCTACGCGGTCGGCGTGATGATGGCGGCTTTGGGCAGCATGATTTGGGTGTGCTACGGCGTGGCGCAAAAACTTTTGTCCAAACATTTCAATTCGCAACAAATCCTGCTCATGATTTATTTTTGTAGCAGCTTTGTTTTCCTGCCGTTTGCCGAACCGTCGCAAATTGCCCATATCGGCAATCCGTTTTTATGGGGCTGCTTTATTTATTGCTGCCTGAACACGCTGATCGGCTACGGTTCATTCGGCGAAGCGCTCAATCATTGGGACGCTTCAAAAGTCAGTATCGTCACCACGCTGATTCCTGTATTCACCATGATATTTTCCACCATCGGCCATCATCTCGCCCCCGATTATTTTGCCGCTTCGGATATGAATATCGTCAGCTATGTAGGTGCCATGGTGGTTGTGGCCGGAGCCTTGCTGGCTGTGGCCGGAGAGAAAGTAATGGGGCTTTTTTTGAGAAAGATATGAAGCATTTATTGCAAAACAGAATAAAGCAAGGCCGTCTGAAACAGGTTTCAGACGGCCTCATGTGGAGCGATTAGCCGAAAGACCGCCCACCAAATTCCCTTTCCGCAGGATTCTGCTGCACAGAAATTTCCCTCGCTACCGTTTGTTGCCGTTCCTGTTCCATTCTTTCCTGTACTTTTGCATTGAAAGCATCAACAACTTCGCGGTTCTCTGCCAAAACCTGTTTGGCGAAAGAGCCGTCCTTATCGTTGAGCAAGCCTTGAACCAAGGTATGGAATTTATCTGTTTGGGATAACGGTTTTGTACGAGTAGGGGCGGTAATTTCCTCAATATTGTTATCTCTGCGACGGGCATCGGAGGGATGTTTGACGCCGTAAGCCGTATTCATACGGAAGTTTTTTAAATCTTCCATATCCAGTTTGCCTTCGACTTTGACCTGTCGTCCTCCCGGTAGCCTTACTCCGTTATCTTCTTTACTCTGGCTGAGGAACTCCTCCAAAGCCCTGTTTACTTTTCCTCCATATTGGTTGCCTATATCGGCAATAAAGACTTGTGCCTGCATATTGGATTGCAGGAATTTTTTATTGTCAGGATTTGTAATTTTAGAGATAACGTTATTTACCTTCTTAACTTTGTCATCAAGTGCTTTATCATAATCCTGATTGATTAATGAGATACCGGTTTCGGAAGCCAAAGCCTGATTCAATTTCGGTTTCAAATTTTGATACACCTGTTTGTCTTCGGCAGACATTTTATTGAATGGCTTGTATAGATGGATTTGCATCTGCTTTATTTCATTATCGGAAATAAAACGGTTGCCTTTTGAGTCTGTTGCTTCTCGCGCAATCCGTTCCAATAATTGCTGTCCTTTGTCATTGCCGCCTATGTCGTATTGGATAGGGCCGAAACTCGGACCGCTGGCAGCCTTCTCCGCATTCGATATTTTGTACGCGCCGTGCCCTCCCGACAATTCGTTTACCATCATGGCTTGATGGATATAGTATTTTAAACCGTCTTCCGGTTTCAGATGGTCTCCGCCTGTAAAACGACTCTATATCGTCTCCTATAAAAATTAAAAACGTTCCAATGCTTTCAAGTGATATTGTGTTTGTTGAACATCACACAGATAGAGGATTTTGTCTGAAGGAGTTTTCAAATCGGTTGTAATTGTCGGGTCGGAACAAAGTTCCTCCTTATAAGCCTTCCATTTTGAACGGACGCTTGTGAAATACTGTTTGGACAGCCCATGTAGCTTTGAATCTTTGGTAGCGGCACGTCGAAGTAAATCTTTGTACTTCATATCCAGTTTGTTTTCAAGTTTCAGCAGAGTAAT
>NZ_KV810252.1:0-36790 GCF_001812735.1 Neisseria sp. HMSC069H12 | reverse complement strand
TGAGTGTCCAAGATTTGGGGGCCAGTTCAATTTTTCAGACGGCCTTTTTGTATCTATTTTTTGTCTTTTAACGAACCTAAATAAATCGCCAATAAAGTCAAAGTGGCGCCGCTCCATTGGACGGTATTAATCGGTTTATCCAGCCAGAAATAATCGATCAACATGGCGGCGACTGGTTCGGAGAGCAGTAGCAGGCCGGTCAGTGACAAGGATAAAAGCGGGATGGCGTAAGCAATTAATGCCCAAGCAAAGCATTGCATGACGATGCCGTAGATGGAGACTAGAATCACATCGTTTAAAGTTTTGGGGTATAGATGGGCGGCATCGAATAGTAGAGATGGGATGACCAGCGCCATTGCGCCGCCGAAGCTTAAAATCATCATCAGAGGAAACAAACCGACTTTTTCCTGCTCATGGGTTTTGCGTACAAAGACCATAGACAGGGCCAGCATGGCACCGGACACTACGCCGCTGATAAATCCCCATGCAGCATTGTTGTTATGGCTGAACTCTGGACTGCCGATTAAGGCGACGCCTATGGTGGCCAATATCAAACTTAAAATTTGCAGGGTGCTTAAACGTTCCGAATAAAAGAAGAAGCCTATGGCGGCTAAAAAGAAAATCTGCAGGCTGTTGAGCAAGGTGGAAATGCCGGGGCCTACGGCGTGAATGCTTTCGTGCCACAGAGCGAGGTCGAATGCGAGGAAAACGCCGGATAAGATTGCGTAGCCAACCGTTTTTCTTTTCGTGGGCATTTTTTGTTTGAAAAAACGCCCGAGCAGGAAGAATATAGGGGCGGCGATCAGCAAGCGCCAGAATGCGATGGCGTAAGAGCCGACATCGACAAATTTGACGATCAAACTGCCCAAGCCAAAGACGACGCAGCCGACGACTAGCAGGGGCGCTGCATAATTTCCCGAACGTGTGTCCATCGGCTTCTCCAAGAATGAAATGAAGACGATTATTCCATAAAAGGTAGATAGAACGCTAATGATAAATATTGGTAAGCCAAGGTAAAGGGTTTATGATGAAAGGCCGTCTGAAAACTGTTTCAGACGGCCTTTTGATGATTTTCTAGCTTGATTTCGTATTGTTGTAGTATAAAATCGTTTTACGCCGTGTTTTCAGACGGCCTGATCAGTTTTGGTTTTGAGAAAAGGATTATTGGAAATGGCAAACCCTATTCGTGCGTTTTTGGATTATGTGCCGTCGGTTGATGAGTCTTGTTTTGTAGATGAGACTTCGGTAGTGATTGGCGAAGTGTCGCTGGCGGAAGATGTATCGATTTGGCCTTATGCCGTATTGCGCGGCGATGTGAACAGCATTTCTATCGGCAAGCGCAGTAATGTGCAGGACGGCAGCGTTTTGCATGTGTCGCATAAGAATGCGGCGAAGCCTGACGGTTCGCCTTTGATTATCGGCGATGATGTGACGATTGGGCATAAGGTCATGCTGCATGGCTGCCGAATTGGGAGTCGTGTGTTGGTGGGCATGGGCTCGATTATTTTGGACGATACGGTTGTCGAAGATGATGTGATGATAGGCGCGGGCAGTTTGGTACCGCCGCGCAAACGTTTGGAAAGTGGTTTTTTATACGTTGGCTCGCCTGTGAAACAAGTGCGTCCGCTGACTGATGAGGAAAAGGAATTTTTGACGTATTCCTCTGCGCATTATGTCCACCTGTCCGGCCAGCATAAAATTTCAAAATAAGGAAAATCAATACAATGAACGCAATTTATCTGGCTTCGGGCAGTCCGCGCCGTCGTGAGATTTTGGAAAATTTGGGTTTCACAGTACGCCGCCTTCCTGCGGATATTGATGAAACCCCTAAAGAAGGCGAAGCTGCAGTAGAGTATGTGCGCCGTATGGCCTGCGAGAAAAATGAGGCGGCGGTGGCTCAATGGTTTACTGCTCATAATCAAGAGCCTGAGTTTGCTGTATTGACGGCGGATACGACGGTGGCGGATGGTGCGGCTATTTTGGGTAAACCGGAATTCGAGGCGGATGCTGTCGATATGCTGGAACGCTTGTCTGGACGGACGCATCAAGTGCTGACGGCTGTATGCGTTTACTGGCAAGGCGTGCGCCATGATGTGGTGCAGGCGAGTGAAGTGCGCTTTAAAACGTTGACGGCTGAGGAGATTGCAGCCTATGTTGCCAGCGGTGAGCCGATGGATAAAGCCGGTGCGTATGGGATTCAGGGCTTGGGAGGCGTATTTGTCGAGCATTTGCAGGGCAGTTTTACCGGCGTGATGGGTTTGCCGGTTTATGAGACCGCGCAACTACTGAAATCTTTGGGTTTGGAAGCGCCGCCGTTTGCTTAAAATTAGGCAAATGCCGTCTGAAAGCGTGCCGACAAAAACGCCTGTTTCAGTTACAATACTGCCTTAAACAGCTTGCTTGAAGAAAGATATGAAAGAACATAAGGCCCGGAAACGCTTCGGGCAGAATTTTTTGCAGGATACGCGGATTATTAGCGATATTGTCAACGCGGTCAGACCGCAGCCCGATGATATCGTGATTGAAATCGGCCCAGGCTTGGCCGCCATTACCGAGCCTCTGGCGAAAAAACTCAACTGCCTGCATGTTTGCGAAATCGACCGCGACATCGTACGCCGTCTGAAAACCTTGCCGTTTGCAGATAAATTGGTGATACACGAAGGCGATGTCTTGCAGTTTGATTTCAGCAGCATTGAAGGCAAGAAAAAAATTGTCGGCAACCTGCCGTACAATATTTCCACGCCGCTTTTGTTTCGATTGAGCGAAGTGGCAGACGATGTGATCGATATGCACTTTATGCTGCAGAAAGAAGTGGTCGAACGCATGGTGGCGCAGCCGAAAACCAACGACTATGGCCGTCTGGGCGTGATGCTACAATATTTCTTCGATATGGAAATGTTGATTGAAGTACCACCCGAGTCCTTTGATCCTGCGCCGAAAGTGGATTCGGCCGTGGTGCGCATGATTCCGGTGAAACACCGTATCGGTAAAGCAGAAAATTTTGAACATTTTGCCAAACTGGTGAAACTGGCTTTCCATCAACGCCGCAAAACCATACGCAATAATTTGAAGGAACTTGCCGGCGATGATGATTTGCAGGCAGTCGGCATCAATCCGCAGGACAGGGCAGAACACATCGCCGCTGAGAAATATGTGGAATTGAGCAATTATCTGGTTCAAAAAATCGTCTGAAACAGTGATGGCAATTTTTAAGCAACCTCCTATTCAATGGGAGGTTCTGGGTGATTCATATTTGTGGTGCAAGTTGGCGCAGTATTTTTCCGGTAAGGATATGCCGCCGGAACGGCACCGTTTTGAGGCAGCAATTATCGGCGCAGTTTGGGTATTGACCGGGCATCGTCTCGATAGGGAAGAGCAATTTAAAGTCAATCGGTACAATCAAGGCGGAATCTCTGGCGGCGTAGTCAGTTGCCGCTTTTGGCTGGAAACTGTCATTCCTTTGCTTTGGCAGCGGCAAGAGCAACTCAAGCCCCGAAAATTTTGGCAGTTTGGAAATAAATAATGATTAAATTCAAAAATGTACACAAACATTTTAAAGATTTGCACGTTATCAACGGCGTGAATCTGGAAGTCAAACAAGGTGAAGTGGTCGTTGTATGCGGCCCTTCAGGCAGTGGTAAATCTACGCTGATTCGTACGGTAAACCAACTCGAGCGCATTGAAAGCGGCGAGATTTGGGTGGACGGCATCAATGTTGCCGATCCGAAAACCGATTTGAACAAAGTGCGCGAAGAAGTGGGCTTTGTGTTCCAAGGGTTCAATCTGTATCCGCATTTGACTGTCTTGGAAAATATCATTCTTTCTCCGATGAAAGTGAAAAACCAAAGCCGTGAAGAGGCGGAAAAGAAAGCGATGGAGCTTTTGGAACGCGTCGGCTTGGCACATAAAAAAGACGCGCTGCCCGGTCAGCTTTCCGGCGGTCAGCAGCAGCGTGTGGCGATTGCACGCGGTTTGGCGATGGAGCCGCGCGTGATGTTGTTTGACGAGCCGACTTCCGCGCTTGACCCTGAAATGGTCGGCGAGGTATTGAAAGTGATGAAAGACTTGGCGGAAAGCGGCATGACCATGATGTGTGTGACCCATGAGATGGGTTTTGCGCACGAAGTCGCCGACCGTGTGATTTTTGTCGATAAAGGCCAGATTCTGGAAGATGAAACGCCGGAAGAATTTTTTACCAATCCGAAACACGAGCGTGCCAAACAATTCCTGCAACAGGTGATGACACATTAAACTCGGGCCGTCTGAAATTTCAGACGGCATGATCGGTTTGAATGATTTTGAAAGTTGAAAATAATGTATTTTGTTGACCGTACTGCTGTTGTGCTGAAGCCGACCGCCCGTTTTTTGGAATGGCTGAAATCCGCCGATGAAAATATGCCCGACCTGACCGTCGAGCAACTGCGCACCAACTGCTCCGTATTTCTTGTGCCGCAATTTGACGAACCCGAATCCGTCATTTCTTATTTTGACGAACGCTACCAGCAGATTTTTGAAGCTGAATTGGCAGGCTGGGACATCGATAAAAGCAAATGGCCGCAAGACATGAGCTTGAAGGCTTTTTGGGAATTTTTCGATACTGAAATCCACGATATGGTTTTGGATATGGAAGAGGCGGAATTGAACATTACGCCTGTTTTCGACAATATGATGTAAAGCCGTGCGAAGTTTTCAGACGGCCTTAAAGCCCTCGCGTTCTTTGAAAATTCTGATTGTCTTCTTACACCTTTCGGCGTTGGCCTTATGCCTTGCCGAGTTTTACGGCTGGATGATGTGGCTGGGTTTGGCGGCGTTGGCCGGCAGTTTTGCCTATGCTTGGCGCAACGTTAATTTTCACACTCAAAATGCGGTCAGAAAAATTATCATCGATCGCCAATACCGTGCGACGGTTTACTTGAATGGCGAGGAAGAGGAAAGAAGCGCGGTTTTGCAAGACAGCAGTATGTTGACGGTTTATGCTTTGTTTTTACAATGGAATGTTGACGGAAAAATAGTCAAACACTGCATCTTGCCCGATATGGCTGGCCGTGATGCCTACCGCCGTCTGAAAGTGTGGGCACGCTGGTACCGTGAAAAAGAAGACAAAGCAGAACTTGCGGCAGATATGGATTAAACGGCTGTTTCAGACGGCCTTTTGAAGCGATAAATACAATGAAAACATTACAAGACTGGCTTTCTCATTTGGAGACTGCCCATAGTTCCGGCCTTATCGATATGGGTTTGGAACGTGTGGGAGAAGTGAAAAAACGCATGAATTTGGTGCCGCAATGTCCTGTCGTCGTGGTGGCGGGTACCAATGGCAAAGGCTCCGTATGCGCCTATTTGTCGCATATTTATAAAGAAGCCGGTTTTAAAGTCGGTACGCTGACCAGTCCTCATCTTCTGCGTTACAACGAACGAATCGCCATCAACACTCAGCCGGTTTCAGACGACCTGATTGTTTCCTCATTTGAGCGCATCGAAGCGGCACGCGGCGAAATTTCTCTGACGTATTTTGAGTTTAATGCTTTGGCGGCCGTCGATATTTTCATGCATGAAAATGTGGACGTAATGATTTTGGAAGTCGGTTTGGGCGGACGATTGGATGCTGTGAACGTATTCGATGGCGACTGCTCGGTTGTTACCAGCGTGGATTTGGATCATCAGGCATTTTTGGGTGATACTGTTGAGCAGGTCGGTTTTGAGAAAGCCGGAGTGTTCCGTAGCGGCAAACCTGCCGTGTGCGGTCAGAATCCTGCTCCTGAATCATTGGTCAAACACGCAGAAGAAATTGGCGCAAAATTGTTGATGGTTCAGCGAGATTTTGATTTTGCATCAATGGAAAGCGTACAGTGGAACTACCGCTTTCATCCGCAATCTTCAGACGGCCAAAGCCGTAACCGCAATTCCTTGCCGTTTCCTGCTTTGCGCGGTGCCTATCAGTTGTCTAATGCCGCGTGTGCATTGACGGTGCTGGAATGTTTGAACGAACAATTGCCGGTTGATATCGGCGCGATTAAACGCGGTTTGCTGTTGGTTGAGAATCCTGGACGTTTCCAAGTTTTGCCCGGTCGTCCGCTGGTAGTTTTGGATGTCGGCCACAATCCGCACGCAGCCCGTGCTTTGCGCCGCAGCCTGATTAACCTTGCCTTTGCCCAAAAACGTACCGCCGTATTCAGTATGTTGTCCGATAAAGATATTGATGGCGTGCTGGAAATCGTTAAAGACCAGTTTGACGAGTGGAATATCGCGCCTTTAGATGTGCCGCGCGGCATGACGGTGGAGGCTTTGCAGGCTAAACTGGCTGAACACGGCATCGATAATGTAAATGTTTTTGAAACTGTCGCTGCAGCCTACCGCGCTGCTTTGGCTAAAGCAACCGAAAATGATAGAATCGTTGTTTTCGGCTCATTCCATACTGTTGCCGATGTAATGGCTGTTTTGAAAGAACACTAACGAGGAAATTATCATGTCCGACAATAAACAAAAAGAAACTCCAAACGGATACGATTTAGACGGTTACGAACGACTGAAACGTCGCAACCGCCGTCGCTTGGTCTTGGCCTCTGGCTTGGTGGTGGCATCGGGTATGCTGTTCGGTCTGGCGCTGACTTCCGGCGACGATAAAAATTCACCGTTTAAAGAAGCGCCTGTCGGTCAGAGCCAAGTCAAAACGGCTGATGAGCCGAGCAAGGCGGTTGTTTTAGAGCCGAATAAAGAAGATGTCGCTGCTGCTGAGGAGGCTGCCCGCCATGCGGATGCCGAAGCATCAAATAAACCGCAAAATGCAGGCGACGAAGAAGATAATGCGCCGGTTGAAGTATTGAAGCCAAGCCGTGAATCTGCTCCCGAAGATGTTGGCGAGCCGTTGGTTTTGGTCAACGATACTTTGGATGACGGTAATATTAAAGGCTTGGAAGAGTCCGAACGTATTCAACGCGTCGAGGCTGCCAAGCGTGAAGCTGCGGAGCGCCGAGCCGAAGAACGCCGCCAACGTCAGGCTGAACAACGTGCCGCTGCGGCCCGTAAGACACAAGCCCAACAGGAAGCTGCTGAGAAAGAAAACGCATTGGCAGCTAAAAAACGCGCACTTCAAGCGCGTGCTGAGAAAGCAGAGCGTGAAGCCGCTGCCGAACGCAATAAATTGGCACAATTGGAAAAAGCAGAGAAAGCCATTGCCGAGCGTAAATCTGCCAAAAACAGCAAAGACAGCGTAAAAGATAAGGCCGAGCCTGCTAAGAAAGCAGAAGCCAAAGTTGAAAAACCAAAAAATGAAAAGGCTAAACCAGAAACGGCCAAAGCAGAAAAAGCCGATAAGGTAAAAACTGCCGAGAAGCCGTCTGAAAAAGCCAAACCTAAAGCTGAAAAAGAAACAGCAGAAGCCAAGCCTGCGAAAAAAGCCGCTATTCAGGCTGGTTATGCTGAAAAAGAACGCGCGCAAAGCCTGCAACGTAAAATGAAAGCCGCAGGTATCGATTCGACCATTACTGAGGTCATGACCGATAAAGGTAAGGTGTATCGCGTGAAATCAGCCAGTTATAAAAATGCACGCGATGCAGAGCGCGATTTGAACAAATTGCGTGTACATGGCATTGCCGGTCAGGTGACCAGTGAGTAATCTGCCTGTTGCCGATTTGTTGGCGGCCGCCGTCATCGTCATCTGCATCGTTATCTCGTTGACACGGGGTATTATTGCCGAAGCAGGGGCGATGGTGGCGTGGGTGGTGTCGTTTATTGCAGCCAGAACGCTCGCCGTGCCGTTTGCCGATGTGGTCTTTAAATCGGTTGAGCCGCATTCTTTGGCGGTTGCCATGGGTTTTGCCGCTGTGTTTTTTCTGGCATGGCTGTTGCAGAAACTGGCACGATCGCTGTTAAGCAGTTTGATGTCTGCCGTTGGTTTGGGAAGCATTAACCGTTTGCTTGGCGGCGTATTCGGTGCAGTGAAAGGTGTGATTTTGGTGACGCTGGCAGTGATGGTTTTTTCACACACTGATTTGCCGAAAACGGAAGAGTGGCAAAGTTCGTACACAATTCCGTATTTTGAATCACTTGCCGATGCTGCGATGCCTTATTTGCCTGGAAAAGATACCGCAATGCCGCATCTTTCGGGTAAAGCAGCTGAAGTTGAAGAATTGGATGATTGAGTTTGACGGATTCAGACGGCCTATGGGTCGTCTGAGTCCGTTTTTATTTGCGTAAATTTAGCATCATATTGTCAACAATTCGAGCAAACTCATCTAAATTATTTTATAATGACAGCTTACCCATTTAATCTTCAAACTCGGAGAAGCACGATATGTGTGGTGTATTAGGTTTGGTTAGTCATGAGCCGGTCAATCAGATGTTGTATGATGGTTTGCAGATGTTGCAACACCGTGGTCAGGACGCAGCAGGTATTGTTACTGCCGAAGGCAATATATTTCATATGCACAAGGGCAAAGGCATGGTGCGCGAAGTGTTCCGTACCCGCAATATGCGCGACTTGATCGGTAATGCCGGCATTGCACATGTCCGCTATCCGACTGCAGGCAATGCGGGCAGCAGTGCAGAAGCCCAGCCGTTTTATGTCAGCTCCCCATTCGGCATTGTTTTGGCACATAACGGTAATCTGACCAATACCGAAGAGCTGTATGAAAACGTATGCAACAAACACCTGCGCCACGTTAATACCAGCTCCGATTCTGAAGTTCTACTCAATGTATTCGCGCACGAATTACGCCGCGAAGTCTCTAAAAAAGCCCCTTATCAACTTACTATCGACAATATTTTCAACGCCGTTTCCGAAGTACACCGCATAGTGCGCGGCGCATACGGTGTCGTAGCCATGATTGCCGGATATGGCATGGTTGCCTTCCGAGATCCTCACGGTATCCGTCCATTAGTATTGGGTTCGCAAACCGATGAATCCGGTAAAAAATCGTATGCCGTTGCCTCTGAATCAGTTGCTTTCAACGCGCTCGCCTATGATTTGGAACGTGATATCCAACCGGGTGAGGCAGTGTTTGTCAGCTTTGACGGTTCAATCGTGTCGCGTCAATGCAGTGATAAAGTCAAACTCAGCCCTTGTCTCTTTGAATACGTCTATTTCGCGCGTCCCGACTCCGTCATCGACGGCGTATCCATCTATCAGGCGCGTCTGGATATGGGCGTTTCTTTGGCGGAAAAAATCAAACGCGAGTTGCCCGTCGACGATATCGATGTCGTGATGCCGATTCCTGATACCAGCCGACCCAGCGCGATGGAACTTGCCGTTCATCTCGAAAAACCATATCGCGAAGGTCTGATTAAAAACCGCTATATCGGCCGCACCTTTATTATGCCCGGACAAGCAACGCGTAAAAAATCAGTACGCCAAAAACTCAGTCCGATGGAAACCGAGTTTAACGGCAAAAGCGTTTTGTTGGTGGACGACTCCATTGTGCGCGGTACGACCAGCCGTGAAATCGTTGAAATGGTACGCGCGGCAGGTGCGCGCAAAGTCTACATTGCTTCCGCTGCTCCCGAAGTGCGCTATCCGAATGTGTACGGTATCGATATGCCGACCCGTGAAGAACTGATTGCAAACGGCCGCAGCGCGGCAGAAATCGCAGTCGAGATTGGCGCGGATGGCATCGTCTTCCAAAACTTAGAAGACTTGGAAGCAGTAGTCAAAGCACTCAATCCAAAAATCGAATCCTTTGATTCTTCATGCTTTAATGGTGTCTATCAAACCGGCGATATCGACGAAGCGTATCTAAACCGTCTCTCTACCGAAAAATCAGGTTGTGGCGGTTTGAAAGTACATCCAAGCAAAATGGAACACAGCATCAGTATCAGCGATAGTGATGATGAAGAATAAAGTAAATTGACTTACAATAAAGGCCGTCTGAAAATTAACGTTCAGACGGCCTTTAATTATGTTTTAGACACATCATGAGTACCGAAACCAAAAATTACATCACACCTACCGGTTGGCAGGCACTGAAAGACGAACTTTATCATCTGGTCAACAAAGAACGCCCGGAAATCGTCCAAATCGTTAACTGGGCGGCAAGCAATGGCGACCGCAGCGAGAATGGCGACTATCTTTACGGCAAACGCCGTATGCGCGAAATCGACCGCCGTATCCGCTTCCTAACCAAGCGCTTGGAGGCAGCCGTCGTCGTCGACCCTGAAGCGCGTGAAGCCACGGACCAGATTTTTTTCAGTGCCACCGTTGGCTTATTGCGCGGAAACGGTCGTGAACAAACCGTCAAAATCGTCGGCGTAGATGAAATTGATACCGCTAAAAACAAAATTTCATGGATTTCCCCTTTGGCGCGCAGCCTGATTAAAGCGCGCGAAGGCGATGAAGTTGTCTTGGATACACCGGAGGGACGTGAGGTTATAGAGATTCTGTCGGTGGAATATATTAAGATTGACTGATTATGCGTGAATAAAAACTATAAAGGCCGTCTGAAAAATATACTTTCAGACGGCCTTTTATTGATTGTATCTACGTTTTTAAGATTTTCCGGCTTTATCTCCGATTTTGCTTTCTTTGCCTTGAATCAGGTTTTTAATATTGCTTTTATGGCGGTACAACACCAATGCGGCAATGAATACGGTTGCCCATGCCCAAGAGGCGTGCGGCATCATGAAGAAGGCGAAGATGGGTGCGCAGACGGTGGCGACCAGTGCGGCGAGTGAGGAGACTTTGAAACCGAATGCCATGACCAGCCAAATCAAGGCGCAGAGTAGGGCGGTTGCAGGAGAGAGGGCGAGTAAGACGCCCAATGCGGTGGCTACGCCTTTGCCGCCTTTAAAATTGAAAAATATTGGCCACATATGGCCGACCAATGCGGCAATGGCGACCAGGGCTATCGTTGCATCTGACAAATTTAAAGCATCTTGCAGACAGCGTGCCAAGATGACGGCAACCAAGCCTTTTACTGCATCGCCGAGCAGGGTCAGTGCGGCTGCTTTTTTCTTACCGCTGCGCAAGACGTTGGTGGCACCGGGGTTGCCGGAACCGTAAGTGCGCGGATCGTCCATGCCGTAATATTTTGATACGATGACGGCAAAAGACAGGGAGCCGATAAGATAGGCGGCAATAATGGCGAGTACATTGAACATTTTGGGTGCTTTACTTACAATGGGAACGGTTATTCTATCAAAAAAACGGACAGGCAAATGGATAAAATCTTTTTGTACGGCATGAAGGCCGATACTTTAATCGGCGTATATGATTGGGAACGCGAGCGTAAACAGACTTTGATTTTGGATTTGGAAATCAGCGTTCCTGAGCGTGCCGGTACGAGCGATGATATCGGCGACACCATTCATTATGGCGAAGTATGCGAAGTCGTACGCCGCAGCCTTGCCGAACAGGATTTTTTACTGTTGGAAACTTTGGCGGAACATATCGCCCAATTGATTTTAAATGATTTTGGTGCGACTAAAGTGCGCATCCGTATTGTGAAACCGGGTATCTTGCCCGATGTGGCGCAGGTCGGTATTGAAATTGAACGTGCTCGGGAATAGGGCTTATCTATGCCGTCTGAAAAAGGATTTCAGACGGCCTTTAATATTTAATAATATGGAAATGAGGTAAAAAATGGATTTGAAAGAAACTAAATTAAGCAGTGAGCTAATCTACGAAGGTTCTTTTGTTACCATCAGCCGCGATCGGGTGCGCCTGCCTAACGGCAACGAAAGCCAACGGGTTGTGATCCGTCATCCGGGTGCTGCGTGTGTATTGGCGGAAACGGAAGACGGTAAAGTTGTTTTGGTACGCCAATGGCGTTATGCCGCCGATCAGGCGACGTTGGAATTGCCGGCGGGTAAATTGGATGTGGCGGACGAAGATCCTGCCGAATGCGCTTTGCGTGAGTTGGCGGAAGAAACGCCATATGTCGCCGACAGTGTCAAACTGTTGTACACCTTTTATACTGCAGTCGGTTTTTGTGATGAAAAAATGTATCTCTACCAAGCGCAAGGCGTGCGTTTGGGCAGTGAGTTAAGCAACGATGAGGATGAAATTACAGAAACCGTCCTGATGAGCAAGGACGAGGTGCGCAAAGCATTGGCAAACGATGAAATCAAAGATGGTAAAACTTTGATTGGTTTGCAGTATTGGTTGACCCAGAATTGATATGTTAAGTAGAAAATCCTTGATAGATTTCTGAATACTTGAGCCTGATATTTGATAATAAGGTTTTCATACAAACAAGGCCGTCTGAAAAAACTTTCAGACGGCCTTGTTTGATTGTGTAGCCGGATTTCAACCTAATAAAGCTGGTGCAAACCGTGTGATCGTATCGCGCAAAACGATAAGTTTGCCATGGAAGAAGTGGGACGAGCCAGCAATGGTGACAACAGGCAGGCCTTGTGGTTCTGCCCAGGTCAGGGCTTTGTTGATTTCGACGACTTCGTCTTCCGCGCCATGAATCATCAATGTTTTGGCGACGTCGGGAACGTTGGATGGTTCTGGGCGATCGGTGTAGTGATGGACGGCGGCGCCCATCAGCAACAGCAAATCAGGCGTGCGCGCTTGTGCGGCAAAGGTGGAAACGTAGCCGCCGAATGAGAAACCGGCCAGGACGAATTGCGGTGCGTCAGGATGTTGAGCGCGGGCGTAGTCTATAACGGCAATACAGTCTTGCGTTTCGCCACGGCCGTAGTCGTGTTCGCCTTCGCTATTGCCTACGCCGCGCAAATTGGGCAGGTAGCAATGGAAACCGAGTTGGCTGAGGGCTTTGGCGGCGGTTTGGATGACTTTGTTGGTGTTGGTGCCGCCTTGCAGGGGATTGGGGTGGTTGATGACGGCAACGCCGCGGGCGGATTCTTGTGTGCTTGGTAGGTAGATGGTTTCCAGCAAACCGGCCGGGCCGGGGATTTGAATGATGTCAGGTTTGAGCATGGGTGTGTCCTTGTTTGTTTTTTCAGGCGGCCTGAAGCGTTTTACAGATAAAAATTCTTGCCGTTGTTTTGATTGTTGGCTTTCAAATCAGCAAGCATCCGTTTGAAGTCCAAGCCGTATTTTTCGCTTAATTTTTCGGCGCGTTTTTTCAGGTTGTCGAGATTTTGTTCTTTGGGGCTGCTTTGGAACGCCATGACCGCAACGTTGCCGTGGCTTTCGGCAGGCAATTCGAGTACGCGGCCGTCAAAGACGTTGAGCAGGCGTTCGACAAAGCGTTGATAACGCTGGTCGCCACTCCACCAGTTGGTGACAAATACGCCGTCTGGAGAGAGGGCGTTGCGGCAGTCTTGGAAGAAGGGTTCTTCTACCAAAGCATCGATAATCTGTTCACCGTCAAAACCATCTACCAAAATTACATCGGTATTGTGGCGGAACACTTTAATATATTCCGCACCATCTGCCTCGATAATTTCAAAATTTTCGCCTTCGTGCGGCAATTCAAACAGGCTGCGCGCCACGGCAATGACTTGAGGATTGATGTCCACGGCGGTTTGCTTGGTGTGGGGCAGATAGCTGTCTATCCAACGGGCAAACGAGCCGCCGCCCAAGCCGATTTGGGTGATGTGTTTGGGCGGGGTTTCTGCAAACAGCAGCCAACCCATCATGGCGCGACTGTACGACAACACCAGCTCGGACGGATGATCGACATTCATGGAGCTTTGAATGGTGTCGCTGCCCAAGTGCAGGGAACGGATATTGCCTTCTTCGGAAATACCGACTTCGGGCAGATGGGATTTGGCTGGGCGCAGGCGGCGGTAAGGATGGCGGGGTGGCATGGGTGCAGACGAAAGGTGTAAAAGGCGTTATTTTAACAGAAACCATAATGTTTTGCGCTGAGGTGGTTTTCAGACGGCCTTTGAGTATGTTGGATGGAAAGATAAGGTATGTATTTAATTTTCTTTAAAATCATTGGTTTTTATAATTTCGTGAGTAACTCTGTTTTAAAATGCTTGCCAAAATGGGAACTTATCGGCATAATGCCGACTTCCTTGCCGGTATAGCTCAGTTGGTAGAGCACCTGACTTGTAATCAGGGGGTCCCGAGTTCGACTCTTGGTGCCGGCACCAGTTAAAGACTGATGGTGCTGCAAGGCATTTCAGTAAGCCGGTATAGCTCAGTTGGTAGAGCACCTGACTTGTAATCAGGGGGTCCCGAGTTCGACTCTTGGTGCCGGCACCAATTAAAAGCCCGATTGTGAAAGCAGTCGGGCTTTTTGCTTATGCTTTGATATTTTAAAAGCAGACCTTATAATACCGCGTTTCCATTACAACAAAGGGCTGCCCGTCGGGCGGAACACACAAAACACCATGATTACCGTAAACACTTTGCAAAAAATGAAAGCAGAGGGCGAAAAAATCGCCATGCTGACCGCTTATGAATCCAGCTTTGCCGCGCTGATGGACAATGCCGGCGTGGATGTATTGCTGGTAGGCGATTCTTTAGGTATGGCGGTGCAAGGTCGTCAGTCCACTTTGCCGGTGAGCTTGCAGGATATGTGCTACCACACTGAATGTGTGGCTCGCGGTACTAAAAATGCCATGATTGTCAGCGACTTGCCGTTTGGCGCGTATCAGCAGAGCAAAGAGCAGGCATTTGCGGCAGCGGCAGAGTTGATGGCGGCCGGCGCGCATATGGTCAAGCTCGAAGGCGGTGTCTGGATGGCGGAGACCACTGAATTTTTGCAAATGCGCGGTATCCCTGTTTGCGCCCACATCGGCCTGACCCCGCAATCCGTGTTTGCATTCGGTGGCTATAAAGTTCAAGGCCGCGGCGACAAGGCAGAAGCGTTGCTCAACGACGCCAAAGCGCATGATGTGGCAGGTGCGGCAATCGTATTGATGGAATGCGTTCCTGCAGAGTTGGCGAAAAAAGTGACCGAGACAGTTTCTTGCCCAACCATCGGTATTGGAGCAGGCGTGGATTGCGACGGTCAGGTTTTGGTGATGCATGATATGCTCGGCATTTTCCCCGGTAAAACCGCCAAATTCGTGAAGAACTTTATGCAGGGCAAAGACAGCGTTCAAGCCGCGGTCAAAGCTTATGTGGACGAAGTCAAAGCAAAAACGTTCCCATCTGTCGAACATACGTTTGCCGGATAAAATAAAAACCAGGCCGTCTGAAACTTATTTCAGACGGCCTTTTTGATGAATAAAAGCGTATAATCGGCGCGTGATTTCCGTTGATGAAACGGCGGAAAAGATAAAGGATTTTTCAAACCATGCAAATCATTCATACGATTAAAGAATTGCGCGAGTGGCGTAAAACTGCCGGAAAAGTGGCATTTGTACCGACCATGGGCAATCTGCACGAAGGCCATCTTGCGCTGGTGCGCGAAGCAAAAAAACGTGCCGATAACGTTGTGGTCAGTATTTTTGTCAACCGCCTGCAATTCGGACAAGGCGAAGATTTCGACAAATATCCGCGCACTTTGCAGCAAGATGCCGACAAATTGGTAGGCGAGGGCGTTGCCGTCGTGTTCGCGCCTGATGAAAGAGAGCTGTATCCGAATGTGGAACAGCGTTTCAATGTCGAGCCTCCGCACCTGCAAAATGAATTGTGCGGCAAATTCCGCCCGGGCCATTTCCGCGGCGTGGCGACCGTTGTAACCAAGTTGTTCAACATTGTTCAACCCGATACTGCCTGTTTCGGCAAAAAAGATTATCAGCAGCTGGCGATTATCAAAGGCTTTGTTGAAGATTTGAACTTCAATATCGACATTGTTCCTGTCGACACCGGCCGCGCTTCAGACGGCCTGGCACTTTCCAGCCGCAACCAATATTTGAGCGAAGCAGAACGCGCAGAAGCACCGCGCCTCTACCAAGAGTTGCAAAATATTGCCGCTGCCCTGAAAAACGGCAATCTGGATTACGCCCAGCTTGAAGCCGAATGTATCCGCCGTTTGACCGATGCCGGCTGGGTGGTTGATTACGTTGAAATCCGCCATGCACACAGCTTGGCAGTGGCTCATGTTGGCGATAAAGAATTGGTGGTGCTTGCCGCCGCCCGTTTGGGTACAACGCGCCTGATTGATAATTTGGAAGTGGCTTTGGCTTAAAACCAAGCTGCTGTTAAAGGCCGTCTGAAACCTGTTTTTCAGACGGCCTTTTGTTACAATAACGCTTTTGCGTTTCTAAGGTTTTTCCATGTCTAAACCCACCGTCTCCCCGATGATGCAGCAGTATCTCGCCATCAAATCGCAACACGCCGACAAGCTGGTGTTTTACCGCATGGGCGATTTTTACGAGCTGTTTTTGGATGACGCGGTGGAAGCGGCGAAGCTGTTGGACATCACCCTGACCACGCGCGGGCAGATGGACGGCGTGCCGATTAAGATGGCGGGCGTGCCGTTTCACGCGGCGGAGCAGTATCTGGCGCGGCTGGTGAAGATGGGCAAAAGCGTGGCGGTGTGCGAGCAGGTGGGCGAAGTCGGCGCGGGCAAAGGGCCGGTGGAGCGCAAAGTCGTGCGCATCGTTACGCCCGGCACACTGACCGACGCGGCGTTTTTGGAAGACAAGGAAACCAACCGTATCGCGGCGGTGAACGCGGATAAAAAACACGTCGCCATCGCGTGGGCTTCTTTGCAAAGCGGCGAATTTAAAACCAAGCTGACGACGGCGGACAAACTCGCCGACGAGCTGGCGCGTTTGCAGGCGGCGGAAATCCTGTTGCCCGAAGGCAAAAGCCTGCCTAATGGTTTTCAGACGACCTCTGCCAACATCACGCGCCTGAACTCATGGCAGTTTGCCGCCGACGCGGGCGCGAAATTGTTGACCGAATACTTCGGCTGCCAAGACCTGCACGGCTTCGGTTTGGACGGCAAAGAACACGAAGCCGCCGTCGGTGCGGCGGGCGCGCTGTTGAACTACATCCGCCTGACGCAAAACCTGATGCCGCAACACTTAGACGGCATTTCGCTCGAAACAGACAGCCAATATATCGGCATGGACGCCGCCACGCGCCGCAATCTCGAAATCACGCAAACCCTCTCTGGCAAAAAATCGCCGACTCTGTTTTCCATACTCGACGGTTGCGCCACCCACATGGGCAGCCGCCTGTTGGCACTCTGGCTGCACCACCCCTTACGCAGCCGCGCCCACATCCGCGCCCGCCAAGAAGCCGTTGCCGCGTTGGGTTCACAATACGAAGCCCTGCAAGGCCGTCTGAAAAACATCGCAGACATCGAACGCATCGCCGCCCGCATCGCCGTCGGCAACGCCCGCCCGCGCGACCTCGCCGCCCTGCGCGACAGCCTGTTTGCCCTGTCCGAAATCGAATTGTCCGCTTCAGGCAGCAGCCTGTTGGAAACGCTCAAAGCCGTTTTCCCCGAAACCCTGCTCGTCGCCGAAACCCTCAAAGCCGCCGTGATGCCCGAACCCGCCGTCTGGCTCAAAGACGGCGGCGTCATCAATCAAGGCTATTCCGCAGAACTCGACGAGTTGCGCCACATCCAAAACCACGGCGACGAATTCTTGCTCGACCTCGAAGCGCGCGAACGCGAACGCACCGGCCTCTCCACCCTCAAAGTCGAGTTCAACCGCGTCCACGGCTTCTACATCGAGCTATCCAAAGTTCAAGCCGAACAAGCCCCCGCCGACTACCAACGCCGCCAGACCCTGAAAAACGCCGAACGCTTCATCACCCCCGAACTCAAAACCTTCGAAGACAAAGTCCTGACCGCGCAAGAGCAGGCATTGGCATTGGAAAAACGCCTGTTTGAAGCCCTCCTCAAAGACATTCAGACGACCCTTCCCCAGCTTCAAAAAGCCGCCAAAGCCGCCGCCGCACTGGACGTACTCTCCACCTTCGCCGCCACCGCCGCCGAACGCGGCTTCGTCTGCCCCGAGTTCGCCGACTACCCCGTCATCCATATCGAAAACGGCCGCCATCCCGTCGTCGAGCAGCAAGTGCGCCACTTCACCGCCAACCACACCCGCCTCGACCACAAACACCGCCTCATGCTCCTGACCGGCCCCAACATGGGCGGCAAATCCACCTACATGCGCCAAGTCGCCCACATCGTCCTCATGGCGCACACCGGCAGCTTCGTCCCCGCCGATGCCGCCCAAATCGGCCCCATCGACCAAATCTTCACCCGCATCGGCGCCTCCGACGACCTCGCCTCCAACCGCTCCACCTTCATGGTCGAAATGAGCGAAACCGCCTACATCCTCCACCATGCCACCGACCAATCCCTCGTCCTCATGGACGAAGTCGGACGCGGCACCTCCACCTTCGACGGCCTCGCCCTCGCGCACGCCATCGCCGAACACCTGCTGCAAAAAAACAAATCCTTCAGCCTCTTCGCCACCCACTATTTCGAACTGACCAAACTGCCCGAAGCCCACGCAACGGCAGTCAACATGCACCTCTCCGCGCTCGAACAAGGACAAGACATCGTCTTCCTCCACCACATCGAACCCGGTCCCGCCAGAAAAAGCTACGGCATCGCCGTCGCCAAACTCGCAGGTCTGCCCAACCGCGCTTTGAAAGCGGCTCAAAAGCATTTAAACGATTTGGAAAACCAAGCCGCCGCCAACCGTCCGCAGTTGGATATTTTCAGTGCCATGTCGTCTGAAAATGGGGCTGAAGAGGAAGGGAAAGAACAAGAAATTGAGCCTGTTGATAATTTGCAGAACAATGAATTGGCTGAAGCGTTGGCGCAAATTCAGCCCGACAACCTCACGCCGCGCGAAGCCTTGGATGCCTTGTATCGCTTGAAAGATATTTGCAATAAGGCGTCGTAAATAACTCAAAGGCCGTCTGAAACAGGGAAATATATTAATGAGTTTTACTGACATTACCGTGGTTGGTATTACCGGCGCAGATTCTTATACCGAGGGCACGATGTATGCCATTATCCGTAGCTGTGCCGAATTGCCCGGCAGCCGTGGATTGCTGATCAGCCCGAGCTGTCCTCAAGGTTTGCCGGAAAATATCCGACATCAGCCTTGCCGGAAATTCGGTTATCTGGAATACAATCTGTTTGTTTTGTACCAACTGATGTATTACATCGATACTGATTATTGTTTGATTGTTCAAAATGACGGTTGGGTGTTGAACGGTCAAAACTGGCAGGATGCCTATCGGGAATATGACTATATCGGCGCACCTTTGCCGATTTTGTTGGAAACCGAAGCCGACGGGCAGTTTTTCCTGAAGGGAACCGACCAATATTTGGCCAAACAACATCTGATTCAGACTTCTCCAAATTTTGACGAGCCGCAGAACGGCGGTTTCAGCCTGCGTAGCAGACGGCTTTTAACCATGCCGCGACAACTGGGCTTAAATGTAGAAATTCGACCGCCTTTGCCGCCGAAAGACGAAAAAATTGCCGATATGGAATGGCTGGTACGGCTGCACCACGAAGATATGTTTTTGACGGCGCAACACCGTTATAGATTGCAGGACTTGGGTTTGAAATTTGCGCCTCCGAATATTGCTACGCAATTTTCTTCAGAAGTACCGTTTATCAATCAAATGAGGAATGTCCCTTTAGAGCGCGTCTTTGGGGCGCACTGGATGGGCAATGTGGTCTTGATCGGCTGCAACCGTGTCCGGTTTGCCCAATTGAATGAGGATAAATTGGAAACATACTCCCGTTTTTTTAGAAATTTGGGTTATGAATGGGAATAAATTAAGGCCGTCTGAAAGTTCAGACGGCCTTTTGTTAATGGCTGTTAGTGTTGATGATGGAGGGCATGGCGTGCAGCCGCGCGTTTGGTGCCGACAGGTACGATCAGCGTTGCATAAGCTTTGTCCTGCTGGCATACGCTTTTATCGCTGTAATCGGTCTCGTTCACCACTTTGATTTTCCACAAGCCGTCAATCAACGTAATCACATTGACCACGCCGTTTTTATCGGTTTTGCCGGAGAAGCCTTGAGGCTCGCGGTGGTCGTGGGTCGATTCCAAGTCCATTTCGGCCAAAGTGTCCGAGCTGGCGGTAACGGTGGCTTTAACCAAAGGCTCGCCTTTGTACAGGACTTTGACCGGCAAAATACCGCCCGCTTTGACTTCGTTCGGATTTTTCAGCGGAACCAGTTCCAGCTCTTGGCCGATAGGGCGGGTCAATACAGCTTCATCAACTGCGCCGTTGCCCACTTGGACAAAGCTTTTGCCGAACATTTGCGCCTGTTCGCAATAGGTTGCGCCGGCCAGCTGTTTCAAGGTTTGCTGTTTCCAGCCGTCTTGGTTTTTCGACCAGAAAGTCGGTTTGTAGGTTGCGCTGACCCAGTAAGAACCTTCAGGCAAAGCGGCTTTAGAAACGTATTGATAGTTTTCGCCTTTATTTACCAAATCAACGGTTTTCTTTGAGCTGCCGGTCAATTGCAGCGGTTTGAAAATATGCACGCGGTCGTCGGCGATTTTTTCGACATTGGGGAAGTCATGGCTGTAACCCAAATCCGCATGCAGGATTTGGCTGGCAGGCTGATGTGTCGGTGCGGCCACCCAAACATCGTGCGCCTGCGCCACTGCGCCCAATCCCAGCAATCCTAAAAGCATCCATTGTTTCATAGTTTCTACACTCCATTTTGTTGTTGAATGAAAGGCCTTGTATTTTGGCGAGTAGAAACATTACTCTTATTTGCATTTTTTGTAAATAAAAAGGATTAGATTTTTTAATTATAAATAATTATTTATATTGGATTTTCAGACGGCCTGACGTATTGGGTCATGCTGTTTGCAACGTATGTTTATCTTGTATAAATAGCTGCTTTAATCTTTATCTGATTGATGTATATATAATTTATCGTAATGCTTATCTGTGTGGGCATTTTTTCCCGACTTCCGCACGGATTGTATATAACCAAAACTGATAAACGCGAAAGCAAACATTATTTCCAGTTTGCATCCAATCCCGATAAAGTGCTCCCATATTTTCAACAGGAGCCGACCATGAATATCCGTACGCTTTCTTTTGCCGCTTTGACCGCCGCACTGGCTTTGAGCGCGTGCTCGCCAAAAGCCGAACAATCCGCCGACAATGCTTCTCAAGCTGCCGGAGGTAAGGGAGGAGAAGTCAAATTGCTGAACGTCTCCTACGATGTCGCCCGCGATTTTTATAAAGAATACAATCCTTTATTTGTCAAAGAGTTTGCCGCAAAAAACGGCGGACAGTTGGTTGAAGTCCAACAGTCGCACGGCGGCTCCAGCAAGCAGGCTCTGGCTGTCGCTAATGGTTTGGCTGCCGATGTGGTGACCATGAACCAGACTTCCGATATCGAGCTTTTGGTGAAAAAAGGTTTGGTCAAAGCCGATTGGAACACGCGCCTGCCGGACAATGCCGTGCCGTATACCAGCAACGTCGTTTTCTTGGTACGCAAAGGTAATCCGAAACACATCCAAGACTGGGGCGATTTGGCCAAAGACGGCGTGCAAATCGTTTTGGCCAACCCGAAAACCACCGGCAACGGCCGCTACGCCTTTTTGGGTGCGTACGGTTATGGTTTGAAAGTGAATAACGGCGATGAAGGCAAAACCAAAGATTTTGTGGCTGCATTGCTGAAAAACACACCTGTGTTTGAAAACGGCGGCCGCGCGGCGACGACGACCTTCAGTCAACGCAATATCGGCGATGTCTTGGTTACCTTTGAAAATGAGGCCAACTACGTCAGCAAAAAGCTGACCCAAGACCAGTTTGAAATTGTCTACCCAAGCTACACCATTCTTTCCGAAGCGCCGGTTGCCGTCGTGGACAGCGTAGTCGATAAAAAAGGAACACGCGCCGCTGCCGAAGCCTATCTGCAAAACCTCTGGAGCGAACAGGCCCAAGAGTTGGCCGCCAATCTTTATCTGCGTCCGCGCAATGCCGAAGTATTGGCGAAACACAAAGCCGATTTCCCTGAAATTGAGACGTTTAATCCGAATGAGAAATTTGGATCGTGGGAAGAAATTATGAAAAAATTCTTTGCCGACGGCGGATTATTTGACCAGCTTTCCAGTAAAAAATAAGGCTTAAACATAGAGGCCGTCTGAAACTTCAGACGGCCTTTTGTTACAATAAGCCTTTTTCTTATCCACCTTTTCCCATGTCCCAACGCAAAATCATCCATATCGATATGGACGCATTCTACGCTTCGGTAGAACTGCGCGAGCAGCCGCACCTGAAAGGGCTGCCCGTCGTTGTGGCGTGGGACGGTACGCGGTCGGTCATTTGTGCCGCTTCTTATGAAGCACGCAAATTCGGTTTGCACTCGGCCATGTCGGTGGCAACGGCGAAAAGGCTGTGTCCGCAGGCGGTGTTTGTGCCGCCGCATTTTGATTTATATCGCCAAGTTTCGGCGCAGATTCATGCCGTGTTTCGGCGTTATACCGATTTGATCGAGCCTTTGTCTTTGGACGAAGCCTATTTGGATGTTACCCGAAATTTTGAAAATATCCCGTACGCCAGTGAAGTGGCCAAACGTATTCGTGCTGAAATTTTTGAAGAAACCGGTTTGACAGCCTCCGCAGGCATCGCACCCAATAAGTTTTTGGCCAAAATCGCTTCCGACTGGCGCAAGCCGAACGGGCAGTTTGTGCTGCCGCCGCAAAAAATTATGGCGTTTTTGGAGAGCCTGCCGTTGGGTAAGATTCCCGGTGTCGGCAAAGTCACGCTGAAAAAGATGAATGCCCTCGGTATGCAGACCGCCGGCGATTTACGCCGTTTTGAGCGCGGCGAACTTTTAAACCATTTCGGCCGCTACGGCTACCGCCTTTACGATTTGGCACGCGGTATTGACGAGCGGCCGGTCAAAGCCGAACGAGAACGCCTGCAAATCTCAACCGAAATCACCTTGCCCGAAGATTTGTCTTTGGCGCAGGCTTCAAGCCATTTGCCGCACCTTGCCGAAGATCTTTGGCGACAAATCGAACGTAAAAACGTCGAAGCCAAAGGTGTTACCCTCAAACTCAAAACCCACGATTTCCGCATTATCACGCGTTCGTTGACGTATTCTTCCGTCCTTCCCGACAGCGCCTCGCTGCTTCAGGCGGCGCATACTTTGCTGCAACGCATACCGCCGCAACGCGAAGACGCCTTCCGCCTGATCGGTATCGGCGTGAGTCATTTGCTGCCGAAAAACCAGCAGCAGACGCTTTGGTTATAAAGAAATAGAAAAGCATGCTTTCCGTTTGAAGATAGGGCGCAGGACAATATTGTTCCATAACCATATCGGCAGCCGTTTAAACAGGCCGTCTGAAAACGTTTCAGACGGCCTTTTTGACGGTTTAAAAAACTGACTCATCAAGAATTTGTTTTTCGTTCAACAAAAGTGGAAAGCAGGGCGGTATCGATGTCCCATTTCCAAATGCCTTGATCCGAGCCGTCCATGCCGCGCAGGAAGAGATAGCGGATGGCGATTTTGGGCAACGGCTTGCCGCGCAGGGCATAGTAGCGCGCGATGGCAACGGCGTAGATCAGGGCTTGCAGGTAGTAGTGATGATGCGCTACGGCTTCGTTCATCGCCTGTTGCGTGTACGCGCTTGCATCGTTGCCCAAATGGTTGGATTTGTAGTCGATTAAAACGACATTGCCGTCTGAATCTTGGCAAACTATATCGATAAAGCCGTTTAAATAACCTTGTAAATCATGGAAATCAAGTAGTTGCGCGGCTTGGACGCATTCGGTCGGCAGGTTTGCTTCGCTTGAGGCAAACCAACGGCGCAAGTCGTCCAGTTTGAAATCGTCCATGTACAGGGTAAACCCCATTTCGGGCAGGCGTCGGGTCGGCGGAATCTGCGACAGGCTCTCGCCGATTAAAGGAGTCAGGCGGCAGGTATCAAGCATGGCGGTTACCGTCGGCAGCCATTTGTCTTCAAAGCTGTGGCGTTGCAAAACTTCGGCAATCATTTCGGATTGGCTCTCGGCAGAGGCGGCGAAGTCGAGTTTTTCCAACATCTCATGCAAACATACGCCGGCATTGGTGCCGTGGGGGAAATGGTGGATATTGAGGCCGTCCGAAAGCGGGGACGGCAGGTTTTCAGACGGCATGGCACGGTCTGCGCTTTCTGCCGGGTCGATGGCAGGTTGCAAAGGCTCGTGTTGTTCGTCGGTTGATTTGGTGTGCCGGCTCAAACCGGTAAAGCTGGTGTGGCGGATAAAGTCAAAATCGCGGCGTTTGATGCTATGTGCGCCAAAAGCTTGGTCTTGCTGGCGGCTGTATTGGTAGACGGTTTCCGGCGGGGCTTCTTCCGTGAAGGCAAACTCCGTATTTTCAGGCGCGTTTTTGATAAAGCGTTGCCAGTTGAGCTTGAGCATTTCGACAACGTCTGTCGCGCTTTTATAGCTTTGGCTGACGCTTTCGCGGTCAGCATCCGGCAAACCTTCGAGCAGATAGGCAAAAGGATTGTTTGGCGTACAGTTTTTGTTGGCGGCGGCGTAGATGTTGAGCTGTTCTTCGGCGCGGGTAAGTGCGACATAGAGCAGACGCAAATCTTCTGCCGTCTTTTCGTCGGCAAGGTGGCTTAGTTCTGCTTCCGAGGTTTGCGATGTTGCCAGCAGCTCGGTTTCGTGGTTTTCGGTATGTAGGATTTTCCAGTTTTCTTTGGAATTGTCTTTGGCATCCCACGCAAAGGGGCAGTACACCAAAGGATATTGCAAACCTTTCGACGCGTGCATGGTAACGATTTTGACCAGTTTTTCGTCGCTTTCAAGACGGATGGTTTGCGCGTCTGACGGGAAATGGCCGCTACGCGCACGGCTGATTTGTTCGTTTAACCATTTATGCAGAGCGGCAGGGTTGCGGCTTTGGCTGTCTTCTTCGGCCAAAAGCTCCAGAATTTGGTAGTAGTTGGTCAGGCTGCGTTCGTTGCCGCCTTTGAGCAGGCGTGTTTCGATGTCATGTAGGGCGGCAAACTGCTGCACGGCGGCAAAAATGCCGCCTTTCCGCCATTTTTCCATGGCCTCGGCAGACGACTCCAGCCATTTCAGTAGCTGGTGTTCGTTGTGGTTGAGTTCGTAAATCTCTTTGGCGGTATAGCCGAACAAAACGCCGGTTAAGACAAAGCGCAGCCAGTCGGTTTGCCTTGGGTTGAGCCAAAAGCCGATCAGCGCGGACAGCGAGTCGGCCTCGGCCGAATCGAAAACGGACTGGCGCGACAGCAACACGCTTTGGATACGGCGCTGTTTCAGTTTTCCGGCAATCATCGCCGCTTCGTTGTTGGTGCGTACCAAGACGGCAATATCGCCGGATTCCAATGCACGGCCTTTGAAGTTCAGACGGCCTTCGGCTGCTTCATTGAGCGCAAAGGCAATTTCATCGGCGCAATATTCGGCGGCACGGCCGCGCAAAATTTCTTTGCCGGTTTGGTCGTCCGTATTGAGCCAGCGCACTTGGATGGCGGGGCGGTGTGGCGACAGCCGGCTTTTGGCGCGGCTGGCGGAGACATCGCTGTAATCGATGTTTTCCAATACGAATGGATGTTTTTTTTGTTTGAACAAGGCGCTGATGCCGTTGATCAGCTTGGCATGGCTGCGGTAGTTGACGGCGAGGGTGTAATGCCTGTCCGCATCTTGCGCGGCTTGCAGATAGGCGTAAATGTCCGCACCGCGAAAGCTGTAAATCGCCTGTTTGGGGTCGCCAACGAGAAACAGCGGGCAGCCTTGTTCGATAAAAATTTGGCGGAAAATTTCATATTGCAGCGGGTCGGTATCTTGGAATTCGTCAATCAGCGCGATTTCCCAGTTTGCCGCCGCCACTTTTGCCAATGCGTTGCCGTGTTCATGGATGGTCAATGCCTGATGGACATCCAGCAGCAAATCGTCAAACACGCGCTCGCGGCGTGATTTTTTTTGTTCGGCAACAGATTGGTTGATGTAGGAAAGGAGATCAAGTTGCAGGCAGATGAAGGCCGCTTCTTCCGAGTTTTCCATTGCCTGCAAATCACGACCGAGATTGGCTAAGGCTTGCAGCTGAATAATTTCCGGCGCATCGGCATCGGCTTTATATTCTTTTTTCAGTTTGCTGTTGAGCGTGTCGATACTGAAGAGGCTTAATTTCCCTAGCGTTTGTTTGCTCAGGCGGGGCAGATGACTGGATTCGGCGTTTGTTTTTAAATCGATAAAAACATTTTCAAAGGTATTTCTTTTGTAGGTCTGGCCATTAAGTTTGGGCAAGATTGTCCAAAACGCTTTTTCCAAGTCTTCCAACTGACCGCAAACTTTTTGCCATGTTTTTTGAAGGTTGGCTTGGGCTTCTTTCAAACTGCCTTCAGGCCGTCTGAATTTCAGATAGGGGCGGCCGGTGTAGCTTTTGATTTCGGCAAGCATTTCTTCAGGCGTGCATTTCCGGTCAAAAACCAATTGTGCCAATGTGGTATCGGTTGCCACTTTCTGCCGCCAAAAGTCCTGCGCAGGAATCAGCAGCCTCTCGCGCGAGTCGTCCGACAGCTCGACATCCAAAGGCGCGCCGCACAAAAACGCGTAATCGCGCAAAACGCGCTGACAGAAGCCGTGGATAGTGTAAATCGATGCGTTGTCAAACTGGCTCAGCGTGGCTTTGAGGCGGAGAATCAGGCGATGGCAGCTTTCCTGTCCGTCTTGCTCGCCTAAAGCCAAAGGAATCAAACGATTGAGAAAGTCATCGGGAGATTTTTTCTCTTTGTCGTAATATGTGTTCAGGCCGTCTGAAATATGTTCCGGCTTACCGCCCAAAGTTTGAATTTCGTTCAAAACCTGTAACACTTCGTCCAAACGTGCGCGCAAACGGGTTTTCAGTTCTGCCGTCGCCGCTTTGGTAAAGGTAACGACCAGAATTTTCTCGATGTCTTTTTTTTCTAAAACAATCAGTCGGGTAAAGAGCGCGGCAATGCCGTAGGTTTTACCCGTACCGGCAGAAGCTTCGATGAGGTTGGTGCCGTCGATGGAAAGTGTAAGCGCGTCAAAAGGAAGGGTGGAAGACATGGTGGGAACGGAATAATATTAGCGAGGCATTATCATAACAGAGATAGTGTGTGGTTTTGCATTGATGATAAAAATGCCGTCTGAAAACTTTCTGTTTTCAGACGGCATGTCTTAGGCGGCGTGAACGCGTCAATCTTATTCAGTCATTTCTTCTACTGGCACGATAAGACACGGCATGAATTAGGCATTTACCGGACAGCGGAAGAAATTGAAATTGAAACTGGGCTATCCGTTCAAGAGCAAAGAACGGCACGGAATAAACTGAAAGAACGCGGTGTCTTGACCGAGACTGAAAAACGAATTGAACACCGCATTTACTACAAGCTGAATTTAGACGCTTTTGATGATTTGATGTTGCAACATTCGGGGAGTGAGGAATCAACAGCCCCGAAATGCAATATCAACAGCCCCGAACTTCAAAATCAACATTCGGGGAGTGAGGAATCAACAGCCGTTATTAAGAACAGAAGATTTAACAGAAGATTTAACAGTATATACCCCCTTATCGGTTTTTATCGTTGTCTGTAATCAGGGTTTATTAAGAAATGATAGGATAAATTTCTATGATGATACCATAAAAAATATTAAGGGAATTTAAATAACAAAACCTGCCTTTGAAAAGGCAGGTTTTTTTCAGACGGCCTGTGAGCCGTTAAAGGTTTTGCAAACGCTCGACAGAAGGTGCGTAGTAGTAAGCACCTGATACGGCTTTAGACAAATGTTTCAACAGCAAGTCGGTTTTGCCGTCTGCATCGCCGAACATATTGAGCAGTTGAACTTCAATATTGTGCAGCGTGTTGCAATAGGATGTGAACATCAAACCATGTTCGCCACTGAGTTTGCCGAAGGGCAGGCTGCGGCGGACAATTTTTAGGCCAACGCCGTTTTCTTTGACATTGACGCGGCCGAGATGGGAGTCGGGCAGGCGCACATCTTTGCTGAATTCGTCATTGGTTTCTTTGCTGCGGCCCACGCAGGCTTCTTGTTCGGCAGTAGAAACGGCATCCCATTTTTTCAAATCGTGCAGGTATTTTTGCAGCAAAACATAGCTGCCGCCGGCATCCGGCTTGCCTTCGGGAATGATGGCAACATTGCGTACATTGTCATCGCCCTGCGGATTTTCCGTACCATCGACAAAACCGTCCAAGCCGCGGTCTTCATACAGGCGCAGGCCGTGTTCTTCAGTGGCTACGCGAATGCTGTCGCCGAATGCGCCTAAAACAGATTGGGCCAAGGCATAGGCGGCTTTTTGCTCGGTGGCTTGAATGTGGATATAGAGGTCGTGTTGGGTGGAAGGGGCAAGGCCGTTTCCCAATTCAGGGAAAGGTTTGATTTCGCTGCCTTCGTCAGTATGGCCGAACGATTGCCATGCGCGGCTGCCGAAGGCAATGGTCAAACCCAAAATATCATTCGGAAAACGGGTTTTTAATTTGGCCAGTGCCTCCAAAGAAAGACGGCAGGCAGATTTGATGTCTTCGTTGCGGCCGTCTGAAATGTCTGCTTCGATAAAAATACCGGCTTGTGCGTGATCAGGAATAATGGCTGATTGGGGATGGCTCATGATGATTCCTTTCAAAATATTATGGGTTTTTACGCGTGGGATTATACACTGAAAGTTTCAGACGGCCTAAAATCTTCCTTTTGATTTTTTAGGGCGGAAAGGCATGTTTGGCAAGATGTTTTTTGTGAGCGTCATTCTGTTGCAAGTGTTTACATTCGGGCTTGGTCGTTCGTTGCAATGGCTGTTTGCGCCTTGGATTGGTAAAGTCGGCAGACGTTGGCTGATGGGTATTTCCTATTTCATTACAAACGGCTTGTTGGTCGGCTTGCTGCTGGAGTTGGGACATATGATGTTCCGCATGGTGGCGTTTTGGATGGTAATCTTGCTGTTTGTGATGTATGCCGCGCTGGCGACATTTATCCTATATCTTTTGCTGCGCCGTTTTGTGGCGCGCCAACCGCTGTCACGAAGCCTGCGGCTGTTTGCGCCTTTGTTTGTGGCCGGTCTACTCGGTTTTGGGATGTATAACGCCTATACGCCCGTTGTCCGCCATCAAACCGTATTCATCAATAAGAAAATGGATAAGCCGTTGCGTATCGGCGTGGCCAGTGATTTGCACTTGGGGATTTTGTTCGGCACGCGTCAATTAGACAAGCTGACGGACATCATGAAGCAGGAACAAGTCGATATGGTGTTGCTGCCGGGCGATTTGATGGACGATACCATCGATGCCTACCTTAAAGAAAACATGAAACCGCATTTGCAGAAGCTGACTGCGCCAATGGGCGTTTATGCCACTTTGGGCAATCATGACTGGTTTCGCGATCAGAAGCGTATCAAACATGAATTGGAAGCGGCAGGCTTGACGGTTTTGGCCAATCAGGTTTTGGAAGTGAATGGCGTGTTGCTGGTAGGGCGGAGCGATGATTTGGATCGCAAGCGTCCCAGTGCGGAGCAGCTTTTGGAAGGTCAAAATACCGAATTACCGGTTTTATTGATGGACCACCGTCCTACTTCAATCGAAGCCCATGCCCGGCTGCCGATTGATGTGCAAGTTTCCGGCCATGTTCACAACGGCCAAGTTGCACCTGCCAACCTTATTGTCCGTACGCTTTATCGTCTTGCTTACGGTTATGAGGCGATCGGCAACGGCCATTTCTTCACCACTTCGGGCTACGGCTTCTGGGGCATTCCCCTTCGTTTGGGTTCGCAATCAGAAGTGTGGGTTATCGACATCAAGTCAAGGTATTGAAATAGAAATATAAACTTCAGGCCGTCTGAATTTCAGACGGCCTTTTTTATAAAAACTGGGAAAAAATATTGGAATTGGATTATAATCAATGTAAAAAATCAGCCACCGATATGAGTGGCATCATAACTAGGGAACTCACTATGGGCATTATTAGTCTTGCACTTATCTTCGTATCAATCGCTGCCGTCTTATTGTATTTCAAACAACAGTTGAAAGACCGCAAAAAAGACTGTCGCGAATCCTTTGTTTCTTTGCGCATTGCGCTCGACTGCCGACATCAGGCCGTCCGTCATGTATTGGATGCATACAGCAAACATCTGCAAGAGCAGGGCATTGCATCGGATCCAAACGTTCAGCAGATGTGTGCTGAAGTCGAAACCGCATTGGCGCAAACTGCCAAAACCTTTTCCGAATCCAAAATCAAACATCTGTGCGAAGCCGAAACAGCATTGAATTATGCGCTGAAAAAATTGCAAATTGCCGTCAACGGCCTTTTGAAACAGTATCCTGATGAGAAATTGGCCGGTTTGATGGAAATGCTGGATGCTGCAGAAGCGGAAGTCACATCGGCACGCCGCACTTACAACCGCAGAGCCGGAAGCTACAACCATCATTTGAACAAATTGCCCAACCGCCTTGTTGCCAAGCCATTAGGCTTTGATAAGCAGGCAAGATTGGTTCGTTTTACGGAAAACCAAACGCAACGAATGAGCAGCAATATGTTGGCTTAAAAATTAAGCAGTTTGCTGAATAAGCGATAAACAAAAGGCCGTCTGAAATATTAATTTCAGACGGCCTTTTGTGTGCTGTTAATGAAAAACACTTAGGTTTTTGCCAATTTATTGGGCAAAGCGGATCAGGCTGTCGGCAAGCTTATCGGCTGCAGTTTCATAACCTTGTGCAGAGAAGTGAACGCCGTCTTTGGCTGCCAAGCCTTGAGCCATCCAGTTTTTCATGCTACATGCTCCGCCCATTGCATCCTGCCAAGACCAGAACATGATTTTTTCATCACGGGCAACACGTTGCTGCATTTGTTGTATTTCGCTGAGCAAGACAGGGCGGTTGCCGCAGCTACCGTAGGCGGTTTTCAAAGATTCAGGAGCGCCGAGGATCAGGATACCTGCGTTGGGCAGGGTATTTTTGATTTGACGGATGTAATTGCGCCATGTCCGCTCGGTAGAGGAAATATCGAGATTGCCGGAAAAGGCTTCATTGGTACCGTAGGCAAGGATGATTAAATCGGCTTTGGTTTGTGCCAAATCTTCCCACATGCCCGGCCGCCATTTTGACCATTGGGATAACTGCGCGCCGTTGATGCCCATGGCGGAAACGGTTACGCCGCGGCCGGGACGTTCGATATTAATGAAACCGATTTGCCAAGGCATGCTGCTGCTGAGGGTCATCGGCAGGGAAGCATTGGTACGCAGCAGTTGCCAACCGTTTTGTGTGGCAGGGATTTCACGGCCGTTGACGGTCAGGGTTTGCTCAGACCAAACCGGTTTGCCGAAAATGGAGATTTGTTGCATATCCATGCTGCCGTCGGCTGCGCTTAAGGTAACGCTGCCGCCATCGGCGCGTGCTTCAATCCCGCCGAAAGAAAAATCGCTGTGTGATTTGCGGCTGCTGATGGTGTTCCAACCGCTGCCGTTGTAACGGACGGTTGCCATACGCTGGCCTTTGATAGTGTTGGGATAAACCCAACCAATGCCGCCATTGCCCCATTTTTGTTGTAAACGGCGACGCAGACGGTCGGTGAAATAGTCGCCGGCGGTGTGGGAGTCGCCGACTTGGATAATGCGGAATTTGCCGTCTGAAGTATGGTTGAGCTGTTGCAGTTTGTTCAACCAGGCAGGGCGGTTGGAGCCGTAGTTGCTTAACAGGCCGTCATTGGTTGCGCAGGCGGTAATAGGGAGTGCGAAAAGCGTGAGGAGTAAGGTTTTATTAAATTTCATGGTTGTGTATCGTGTGTAAAATTAATTTTTTCCATAATTTTTCCGGCCAATAGTTTTTGGCCTTCTGCGGAAAAGTGAATGCCGTCCTTGCTGCGGTAACGGATGATTTTTCCATCTACTTTGACAGAGTCGGCATATTCTTCTGCGCCATTACTCAACAGTTTGTCGGTCGGCAGCCAAATGGCTTGAGACGACACCGTACCCGACAGGATTTTGTCGAGGTAGCGCATCTGTTCGTTGAGTTTGGCTTTTTTCATATAAGGAATGCCCAGCCAAATGACTTGGACATCATGTGCTGAGGCTGCATCAAGAATACGGCGGACGCGATTGAGGTATTCTGCCTCCCATTCGGGGGAGGCGAATTTCAGGTATTTTTTACCCATTGGGAAATCCCAAGGGTCGTTAGGGCCTAAGAATACAACTAAAACGCGGATGTCGGGTTCTTTTTGCAAAGTTTGTTCGATGGTTTTCGGCCAGTCGAAGAAATTGGGGTAGGACAAACCGGTACTTTGTTTGCTGAGGTTGACCGATTGTACGCCATATTCTTGTTTGAGGTGTTTTTGTACGAAAGGTGCAACGCCCTGCATCAGCGAGTCGCCGGCAAAGAAAACTTTATTGCCTTTTTTCAATACGGCCTGCGTTGCCGACTGTTCAGCTTGATTGCCTGGCTCGCTGGCGGCGGTATCCGTATTGTTAGCCGCATCGGAAGCAGCAGAGCCTTTTTGATTGTCCGATACTTTAATGTTTTCCGTATTTTCAGACGGCCTTATTGTTTCAATACTAGAGTCTTCCGAAGCCAAAGCGTCTTCTGTTTCCAGTGAAGCTTTCAGGCCGTCTGAAAATTCGTAGGCTTTTTGTTGCCAATCCGCACCGATACGCCACCAAGCGTATTCGGATAAAGGCTCAAGCGGACTATTTTCATGATAGGTCTGCTGCCAATAGGCATTGATGGAGTTTTGGGCAAACCACGTCAGTGCAACCGCACTGAGCAGAATAGAAACAAACAGGGAGATAAAGCGTTTCATGTTCTGCTCCTTAGAAGTTGGCGTAAATAAAGCCGGGAATGCCGGATGGGGCGAAGACGATAATCAAGGCGAGGATAAGCGTGATGGGGATAAACCACAGCCATGCAGGCAGGTTGTCCAAGCCTTTTACCGATGCTTCAAATAAGCGAAGCAAATACGGGTAAAGCAAAAGCATCAGTGCAAATGCACCCAACAACATGAGGTCGGTCGGCAGAGGCGTGTTCCAACCTTTGTCATTGGCAAATAAGGCGCTGAACAGCATTTCCGTATCGGCAAGCGTTGCGCTGTTGAACACAACAAAAGCGAAACAAACGAAATGGAAGGTAAACAGCCAGGCAAGCGGTTTGCCGATTTTCAGACGGCCTAAGGCATTGCGGCCGACGATTTTATCGCCGCAGTTAAGGAACACCAAAGCCGAACCGTGCAGCGCGCCCCAAATCAAAAAGCTCCAGCCGTAGCCATGCCAAATGCCGGAAAGTAACATGGCAATCATCAGATTGAGCTGGGTGCGTCCGAAGCCTTTTTTGCTGCCGCCCAAAGGGATATAGATATAGTCGCGGATCCAAGTGGACAGGCTGATGTGCCATCTGTCCCAGAAGTCGCGGATGTTGATGGCGCGAAGCGGCGCGGCAAAGTTTTTCGGCAGCTGGAAGCCGAGCAGCATGGCTAAGCCGATGACCAAATCCGAGTAGCCGGAAAAGTCGAAAAAGAGTTGGAAGGTGTAGCCATAAATCGCAGACAACACGCCCCAGCCGTCGAACTGTGCCGGATTTTCAAAAACAGGCGATACCCAATCTTCTGCCAATACGCCGGCAAGCCACCACTTTTTGGCAATGCCCAATACAATCAGGCCGACCGCCAAAGCCGGATAAATCAGCTGGCGTGCCTGTTTGGTGCGGATTTGCGCCAATGCGCCCGCTTGTTCGCCGTCTATGCTTTTAAAAGCGTCTGCACGGATAATCGGGCCGGATGTGATGGTGGGGAAGAAGCTCAGATGCAGTAGGAGCTCGTGCCATTCAAAACGGTCTCCCTTAGGCTCGCGGTAGCAATACACCAAGTAAGCCAGCGATTGGAAAGTGTAATAAGACAAGCCTAAAGGCAAAAGGATGTCGATGACGGCGCTTTGCCCTGTATATTGTTGAATAATCAGGCGGAAAAAGTCGAAGTATTTGAAGAAACACAAAACAGTCAATGCTGCCGAAATACCGCAGCCCAGCCAAAATTTGCGGATATTCTCGTTTTCAGAAAACATCAGCACGCTGACCAGGTAAACCACAGACGAGTAAACCAAAATCAGCGCGGCAAAAATAGGGTCGATACGGTAAAGCCAGCCCAGCCCGGCAACCAAAAGTAAAACGTTTTGAACTTGCGGCAAACGTGCAAATGCCCAGTACAGCGGCAAAAATGCGATAAAGAATACTGCAAACTCAATAGACAGCAACGGCATGGCAATTCCTTGATGTGTTTAAACTTTCAAACTTTTCGATTGATTGTTATTTTTTGGCGTTAAGTTTTGCACGGATGACTTCGACTACCGCAGGTAAAATCGAAATCACGATGATTGCCGCCATGACTAAGCCCAGATTGTTTTTGACGACGGGGATGTTGGCGAAGAAGTAGCCCGCATAGGAAAACGACAATACCCACAACACTGCGCCGATAATGTTGTAACGGATAAACGTGCCGTAGTGCATATCGCCCATGCCTGCGACAAATGGCGCAAACGTCCGCACAATCGGCACAAAGCGGGCAATGATGATGGTTTTACCGCCGTGTTTTTCATAGAACGCATGGGTTTTTTCCAAATACGAACGTCGGAAAATTTTGGAATCCGGGTTGGCAAACAGTTTTTGTCCAAAATACTTGCCAATCATGAAGTTGGCCGCATCGCCTAAAATGGCGGCCGCTAAGAGCAGCAATACCATGACGTGGATGTTCATGCCGCCGATGGCCGCAATACCGCCGGCGGCAAACAGCAGCGAGTCGCCGGGTAAAAATGGCGTTACGACCAAACCGGTTTCGCAGAAAATCACAACAAACAAAATCGCGTAAATCCACGGGCCGTATTGGGCGGAAAGGTGGACAAGGTGTTGGTCGATATGGAGGATGAAATCAATAAGGGTAGAAATCACTAGGGTTCCCCAAATAAAAAGGCCGTCTGAAAAAGAACAGACAAATGTTTCGGCGAGAAGTTCGACATTGTAAAACCAAAGAGGAATAAAACCAATGCCGTAAGCGCGTCAAGATATGTTTAGAAGTGCAGATATGTTGCAGGTATAGGCTTCAGACGGCCTTTATCCTTGATGGTGGAGGGCAAAACAACGTAAAATAAAGCCGATTTCAACCTAACCGGTGCGCCTTTGTGAACCAGCTCATCTTCGATTTTGCCAGCCATGATTATCCCGGCTTCGACAAATTTCTGGGAACAGAAAATGCCGAGCTGGTGTATGTGTTGCAGCGCAAACATGGGCAATTTATCTATGTGTGGGGCGAAGAGGGCGCAGGCAAAAGTCATCTCTTGCGGGCGTGGGTTGCACAGGCGCTCGATGCCGGACGAAATGCCCTCTATATTGATGCCGCCGCCACGCCGCTGACAGAAGCTGCGTTGGATGCGGAATATCTTGCCATTGACCAAATCGAAAAACTTAATAATGAAGAACAGGCTTTACTGTTTGCCATCTTCAACCGCTTCCGCAACAGCGGCAAAGGCTTTTTGCTTTTGAGTTCCGAATATACGCCGCAGCAGCTCGTTATCCGAGAAGACCTGCGCACACGCATGGCGTATTGTTTGGTTTACGAAGTCAAACCGTTGACTGACTGGGAAAAAATCGATGCGCTTGTCAGTATGGCGGCCGCCCGTCAGGTAACCATCGATCCGGAAATATTCGAATACCTGCTGAATCATTGGCGGCGCGATATGGACAGCCTGATGCAAATGCTCGATACCCTCGATAACTACGCCGTTATGATGGGCAAACGCATTACTTTGTCGCTTTTGCGCCAGCTTTTAAAACAACAGGAAACCCAATGAAAAACCTTGCCATTTTCGACCTCGACAATACCTTGATCAATACCGATTCGGATCACTCCTGGCCGCAATACCTGATTAAAAAAGGCATAGTCGATGCGGTTGAAACCGAGGCGCAAAATGAAAAGTTCTACCAAGACTATCAAAACGGTTGTCTTGATATTGATGCCTTCCTTAAGTTTCATCTCGCGCCTTTAGCTCGTTTCAGCAAGGAAGAATTGGCTGAGTTTCATCGCGAGTTTATGGCCGAATATATTGTTCCGCATATTTCACCGATGCAGCGTATGTTGGTGCAAAGCCATCAAATGGCAGGCGACGAAATGTTGGTTATTTCTTCGACCAACGAATTCATCATTACCCCTATCTGCCATCTTTTCGGTATTCACAACATTATCGGCACACAGCTTGAAACCGGTGAAGACGGCCGATATACGGGCAACTATGTTGGTACGCCCAGCCTGAAAGAAGGCAAAATTACCCGATTGAACCAATGGCTTGCCGAGCGTGGCGAGACCTTTGAAAGCTACGGTAAGGTTTATTTTTACAGCGACTCCAAAAACGATTTACCGTTGCTGCGTATCGTGGACGAACCTGTCGCCGTCAACCCGGATGCCGAGCTGGAAAAAGAAGCCAAAGCAAAAGGTTGGCCGATTTTGAATTTCAAATAACGATGAATCAGGCCGTCTGAAATATTTAACCTAACCACAACCCTAATAAGGACTAAAACATGAAAACGACTAAACTCCTCGCCTAAGCCCTGTTGTTTGCCGCTGTATTCGGTACCGCACAAGCAGCTGATACCGAAACCCTGGAAGCCATGAAAGCGCAAAACGGCAGCGTTAAAACCGTTTTGATGGATGTTTTCACAACTCCTGCCGGCAATGTTGACCGCGTGAATATCATTCAATCCAGCGGTAATCCTGAAATGGACGAACGCGCAGTGAAAAGCGTTTCCAAATATCCTTATCCGAAACGCAAAACTGCATCTAAATATCAACACACCGTTACTTTTGAAACTAACGTTGAAGTAATCAACAACTGATTCGGACGCAAGGCCATCTGAAAAACAGAAGGCGTTTTGATTGGGAAATTCCCTGTCAAAACGCCGTTTTATTCTTTAAACAAGTATAACCAAAATTGCCGTAAAACCACACGCTCCGGTGCTATACTGAAACAAATAAACTGTAGAAATTAGTAGAGTTGTTTACAGTATT
>NZ_KV810251.1:0-755 GCF_001812735.1 Neisseria sp. HMSC069H12 | reverse complement strand
TGTGGTGTAAACAACGCAACGTTTTCCTACAACTAAGTACCTCCAACTTCCTTGAGATAAGTGCCTTAGCAGTTTGAGACCTTTGCAAAATTCCCCAAAATCCCTTAAATTCCCATTAAGACATTTAGGGGATTTTCCATGAGCATCTTCTTCCAGCAAACCGCCACTTTGCCTGCCGCTCCACGTCCTCGTTTGCCTTTGCGGTGTCCGCCGAAATAACTCTCGTCCAGCTCGACTGAGCCGTCAAAAATCATATCGGCTTCCAACGAGAGATGATGGCTGATGACTTCGCGAACTTTGCGGTAAAACAGCACTGCCGAATTAGGGTGGATGCCCAATAAATCAGCAGCCGAATGGGTGGTAACTTCGAGTACAAAAAACTGAAGCAGTTTCTTTTGAATACTCTTTTTTAGTTTACAACGGGTTATCTTCATTTTTGCAGTCTAACATGACTGCTTATCTAGTACAGCCCCATTATTTAATAAACAATAAGATACAGAATCTGAAACAAGATTCCCGCCTGCACGGCAATGACAGTGCTTAGGGGCTGCCACGTTTTCAGGCTGCCTTATGCGTTTTTGAAACCAAATGTAAACATCAGGCCGTCTGAAAACCGGTTTGCACGCTTTTGTGAGACGAAAACCGATTGCCGCAAAACCAAACGCCAAAGGCAGCCTGAAAACCGTATTTTGGGTTTCAGGCTGCCTTGTTGTTTAAGTTTGCAGCAACTGTATTTTTCACCCCGTCGGGCAAAA